>CACYEC010000483.1 GCA_902773225.1 uncultured Bacteroidales bacterium | reverse complement strand
CGCTTTGATGACACGCTCACGGATAGTGGCCGACGACTCACCCTTAGGTGCACTCGAAAGCTGTTCAAAGGGCACACTCGCGACTTCTACATGCAGATCTATCCAACTGAAGACTTTAGGGCCCGGAAATCTTATTAAGGATTGCTAATTGCTGCCTTGAATCTTATCCCTCGTCTTATTTTGATTCTCTTCAACGTCCGTTGTGGAGTTGTTTTCGAAGAGGTCGCGGTAAGGAAAGAGGTAGATGCGGGGAGTAAACTCGATGTCGTGCATTGTCCCGACTAAACCCTCTACCTTGACAAGAGGTTGAACGGCTACCTGATCCCACTCCCAATCAGTCCATTCTTTCAGGTTCTCCTCGCATTCCTCGAAAGTTGGACAATTATGTTGCCACTCCTCGTCTTGTTCATAGCTTTCCTTAATCCGTTCGAGGGAAATCGGACCAAGCAAAATGGCAGGTACAACAACGTTGTAACCACCATAAAAGAGGGCAAGCACCTTTTCGCCTTTGGTGAATGTACATGGCTCTTGATAATGTTCCTCTTGGGGACGGTGGCCACCGTATTTGTATTCGGACAGCGGATGACGTTCTGCATCAAGGATTTGAACACGGAAAGGCCACATATCCTCTTCTTCCATCACCTCGTAGCCTATCAATGTTTGTGGGCTGTACCTTGTATGGGTGACCATCATCTTCGCATCCTCGAAGTTCTTGAAATTGCCGAGACAAGGATCATCAAGTGTGTACTGCTTCTTCACACACAGGATTTTGGCACTGCAAGCATCAAATACATTTCCTGATATGGGTGAAATGGATTCCCCATCATTGAGTACAGTGACAGGAAACTCGTCGCAGAAATGATTGGCAAATGCCTCGGGGTTGTCCGTATGGATGGGGATGATAGTTTTGGGATTTAGTAAGCGGAAGAATTCGCGCAGACTTTTCATATCACAATGTCCGCTGGTGTGCATGTATTCATAATCTGTGCCTAAAGATTGGCTGAGGTATGGGTTGTATGATTCACGACTTTTTTCCACATATCCTTCCCACATTGAGAGGATTTTATGCTTCTCGCCTGGAAGTCTCTCTATTAAGTTGTCGAAGCGAGGATTGGCACGCGCAATCAACACATAGCCCTTCTGTTCCAAGAGATAGCGAAACTTATCGTTAATGCGGAACTCTTCATCTTCATATAGTAAAGTCATAGGGGGGTATTTCTCATCGTAGCAGTATAACTTCGACTTCCCCCATATTGAATCACGCTGCGTTACCACATCCATCATGCGCTTCTGATAAGCATCAACGATGAACGGTCGTCCAGCCCTGAGTGCTGCATGATAAAGACCGAAAAGACGGTCGATGTTTGCCGATGACAGATAGACGATGTTTCCCTTGTGCTTGCGGAACTTGCCTTCGAACTGACGTTGTAATTCCGGCTCAGTCACATTGGTGGCATCGGGGCGAAGGATGTTCGTCCCCTCGCACACCATATAATCCACTCTGCCGATAAACTTTTCAATGACATTTGGAAGTACTTTGCCACGGAAACCGTGGGTACGGAAGTCCCCAGCGTGGAATACAGACACTTCATTCGCTTCAATCTTGAAAGCGTATGCATCAAAAGCTGAATGGTCGATAGTGACAGGCATAATCTTGAAAGGGCCAAAGGTGAAATCCTTTCCTGGCTCGAAAGTGTTCATCTGTTGCAGCCGCTCAAGCATCTGTTTCTGTGCGTCATCCACAGATTTGAGATGTTCGGACAGCGTCATTTGAAGCTCGCATCCCACCTTTCCCATATAGATTGGCAACTCCTTTGGCAGTTCTGTGATGCAGCCGATATGGTCACCGTGATAATGGGTGATGAGCAATGCGCTTTTCGATAGGTCGCCGTGCGTCAGCCCCTCCACTTTCAGCGACTCAGATTTCTTAGTGCCAGGCAATTCTTCGCCGTAATCAACGAATAAATGCCAGCCGTTGCTCTCGTATTCTGTGACACATCCGCCTATCTGATGTGTGCCGCGATGAATGGTTATCTTCATAATTCTTGCTGATATTGATAAGTGAACCTAATATTTTCGGCCTTTAGTCTCTCACTTTCATTAATGAAATCTAATAGTTTAATTATGATAGAAGCCTTTTCCAATTCCTTCCTTTTATAACCTCCAAAGAAGAGAGGATGAAGTGACGGAGAAAGAAATACTCCTTTTACATTCGATATTTTGCGCTTCTGATACGCATCGTATAGAAGGCTAAAAGAACGAATATCATCATATTCTCTGTTTTTCTCATAATTGATACGATGCTTCATAAGGTCGTTCAGAATATTTACATAAAAGAATAATTCAGTTATTATACCGACTTTTTTGTTTGAAGCAATTTTCAGCTCATAAATATTCAGAACGTTACCATCAATACCCCATAAATCTATAGCACCACTGTTCATAATTTGTTTAGAGGATTCAACTTTAGTGTCAAAAACACCAACAGGTAGCTGATGATCATTGATACAGAGAAAAGGAGGCTTAATATCAACAAGTGCCCTTTCGAACTGAGCTTCTTTATGACTTGCCACTTTTACATCAGAATCACTACCAGGAGTGTTTAAAACAAAGCCTTTTGTTGAGTAGCCTTCTAAAGAATAGTTGGAAATATATCGCGCCCACTTATAAGTATTTACAAAAATATGTAACCTATATATGAACCTTTGATAGTGCATGTATTCTGCCTTTGAGTAATCGTCTCTGCTAATGGGAGAGAAAATGACATACACAAGATTTATATATTGAGAAAGCCAGTATTTGATTAGGATTGCCCATCCTTCAAATGCTGCGCAATCGTCCTGCATATTTGAGATTAATCCTTTAGGAGTCATTGTAATATACAAGTCCCCATTCTTGATTTCGAACTGAATGTTTTCTGGCAATTTCTTTACGCTTGTTGCCTGACTGAGTTCCACCAACATCTCCAAAATATTATTCATACTACTTATGTTTTAGAATTTTTAAAGCTAAATCTGTATCTTTCTTGGTAATTCCAAACTGTTTGGCAAAGATACAAGAAGTTTATGAGATTATGCAAAAAAGAGAAAAAGAAAGTGCATGAATGTGTGTCGCTCCTTCATTTGCAATGGCCATAAGGACAAATCCACTCAACAATAATTCATTCCTCACTCTACCCACGATTCTCGGTCAAGGCTTCGGTAACCGACGGCTTCTGCGACGTGGTGGCGCTCTATGCGGTCGCTGCCGGCGAGGTCGGCGATGGTGCGGGCGACTTTGATGATGCGCTCGTAGGCTCGGGCGGAGAGGTTGAGGTGGGTCATGGCACGTTGTAGCATCTCGTTGCTGGGGGCGTCGAGTTGG
>CACYEC010000482.1 GCA_902773225.1 uncultured Bacteroidales bacterium | reverse complement strand
TAGCCAATAAAGTTAGCAAAAACTGTTTGACGGTCTCGCTCAGTCCTGTGTAGTTTTTCTCTTTCTCGTTCATGCTGAGTGTGCTTTTTCTATTGTTTTTATGAGGCTTTTCCCTACTATGCCATTGAAATCAGATGCAAAGTTAATCTTTTTCTACACTCAACAGGCACGAATGTCCTCTTTTTTATCTAATTTTGCATATTAAATCCTCAAATCGGAGGACATAACACAGAAAACCAGCATATTCTTCCGAATCATCAAATGAAGAAACTTACAGATCAGGAAATCATAGACCGACTCATAGCTCGCGACAACCAAGTGACCGAATGGTTCTTTTATACCAAGTGTCAGCCGTTGTTCAGCAAAATTATCTTCCGCATATTCGATGGCGCCATTGAATACGCTGAACTTGTGGGTATGGTCTATGACGACCTCATGCGTAACGATTCCAAGAAACTAAGGCAGTTCCAGTTTCGTAGCACGCTCACACAATACATAAAGGTCGTTGCCAACAATCTTGCCATGCAAAAAAAAGATGAAGTGATAGAAAATGTGAGCAAAGATTATCTTTATGAACAAAGGGGTGGCCAACTTGGCGATGCCAATTCTGTTTCCGACTCCAGTTTGGCTTCTTCAAGCGGCGAGGTAACTACCCACGACGATTACTCAGGTGAAGGTTATGACAGCACGGCCAGAATCCAGGCTCAGATGGATCTCGAGAACCTTTTTGCAATGATGTCGAACAAACGATATGTTTATGTGCTGAGAAAACTGATGATTGAAGGAATGGATCCTTCAGAATTGGCTAAGGAAATGGAAGTGACGGTTGACAACCTTTACAACATCAAGCGGAGAGCAATGAAAGAACTCACCCATGTGGCTCTCAAAGACATTGACATTTATGTAAACGTGTATAAAAACTAAATGATATGATAAGCGAAGAATTGATTGCCGCATATCTCGATGGCAACACCACTTTAGTAGAAACCATCAGGATTATTAAGGCTATGCAAACAGATAAAAGGCTGAGTCGACTCGTTTTCAATTGCTATATGATGGATGAGGACAGAGATAATGTGGTCAGGAAGAAGAAAACCAGTGGCGGAAAAGTTGTGGAAATGACTTCATGTGAAGAAGAAAAAGTCTATATGGCAGCCAAGAACGAGGCTAATAATTGCGAAATCCTTTGCGAGAGTTTTATATTGAAAGCCCGGGGCGTGATGATGAATTGTGATGACTTAATTGAAGAGGCTCGCGAGAAAGGATGGTTCAGAGATGCAGGAACCCAATTGAATGATTTCGGTAAATTGTTGGAAAGTAATGGACTGGTGGTGGAAAGAAGACGAAAAGCCAGTTTCGATGAACTCAAAAAAGCGTTGGACCTTAATAAATTTGTACTTGTAGCCGTGGATGGAGGTGAACTTATCGGTGACCTTTCTTTTGAGCAATTCGAGGATCAGTGTATAGGAAAGATACCCGACCATGCTGTAGTTATCACCGCTTATAACGAAACCGACAAGACCGTCAGCCTATACGACCCCACCATCGGCAACCAGACATGCGTCTATTCCTATGCACAGTTCATCGACGCCTGGGACGATTCCAACAATTATATGATTATAGCTGAGTAATTTGGACTTTTACACGCCTTCAGACCTTTTTATCCCAGTTGTTTGATGTATTTTAGCCTTGCCTTTGGTATGGTATTCTTATTTTGACTTCTTATATTAATGTTTCCGGCTCTTATTCACGGCCACAATAATAGTCAGAACAAAAATAACCGTATTCGGGGAAAGGATTATCTAATTTCACACTTAAAATTTCATATTTTATGTTACATATATATGTAATGTAAAGATATACAATTCCCATAAAACCACAAAATTCTTGACCGATTATTTGTCATGACAATCGGTATTATTGGCTCTTTCTCAATGTGAACACGTTGAGTTCGGGCCATGCACCCAGACGGAAAGGTATCGTACCGCCGATACCTTGTGAGACATAAAGCGTCTGTTCTCCCTTCACGTACTTGCCACCCCATTCCCTGAAAATCAGACGGGCAGGAGTGATTCTGCCCAACCTCATTTGGGCGGCATGCGTATGCCCCGACAAGGTGAGTGGTATGTCGTTTCTCAAAGACACCTCCACATGCCAGTGAGTAGGATCGTGGGAGAGAAGAATCTTGAAAGCATTGTGAGGCACACCTTTCAAAGCCTTATCTAACTGACCTTTAGGCTCGAAAGGTGGTTTGCCAATCTGTTCCACCCCAATGATATAGATGGCATCGTTGTTCCTGGAGATTCTGAAATGGTCATTGAACAACAGTCTCCAACCGATAGATTTTTCCCTGTTTTTGACTTTAGGCATAAAGTAATAGTCGTGATTGCCCAGGATGGAGATAACGCCATCTTTGCCTTTTAATTCCGACAACACATGGATGAAAGGGTCCGCTTCCTCTGCTTTGTAGTTCACCAAGTCGCCAGTGAAGACGATTAAGTCCGCATCTTGCGCATTGGCTAACTCCACCACTCGTTTAATCATTTCAGGATGACGAGCGAACGAACCTAAATGCAAGTCGGAAATCTGTACAATCTTGTAACCATCGAACGACTGAGGAAGGTTCTTAAAATGCAACGTCTCCGCTTTCGCCGTCAGTTTCAACCAGCCGTGCGAGAAGCCATAGACGAGTAAACACAGCACGCAACTTACAGCAATCAGTCCTGCCATCCATCCAAAAGGCCATGCCACAAGGGCGAAAACCAGTTTGGGAATAATCAGAAGAATCATCAAAGCGAAGAAGAACATCTTCCGAAGTAGATAACTCAGCCGTTTTTTGTCGAATCCTGGCATGAAGCAAAGGACCAGCATAGTTGGAGCACTGACTATCAGTTTCCATCCTATACTCAGTGATGGTAAAATTTGGAACCAGATAATAAGGTCTGGAACAACGGAGAAGAGCAGGATGATGATGAGTAATTTACGCATGGTGCTTAGAATAGGAATCCCCAAAAGATGTAATTGAAAATCCTGTTTGCAGTTTTTTTGTGGCAAAAATAATCATTTTTTTGGGGATATGTATCATATTGCCTAACATCATTATCTATATGCCGTTCTTTTCATTTATTTTTCATATTTTTGTACAATCAAACGCATTTATATCCCACAAACGAAGTAAATAATCAATACAATATTAATTATGAATAGAATCCTGACCCTGTTGCTGTTGGCTGTCTGGACGATGGCAGGCAACGCACAAGACAAACTGTATGTCGATGAATTTCCTATCGGCGATGTGACATTGTTGGATGGTCCGTTGAAATCCGCACGCGACCTCAATATCAAGACGCTCTTGCAGTACAACTGCGACCGAATGCTTGCTCCTTATTATAAGGAAGCTGGACTTACGCCCAAGGCACAGACCTATCCCAACTGGGACGGGTTGGATGGCCACGTCGGTGGACACTACTTGACAGCTATGGCTCTCAATGCGGCCACAGGCGATGAGGAATGCCGCCAGCGCATGGAGTACATGATTAGCGAACTGCAAATCTGCGCCGATGCCAACAATAAAAACCATCCCGACTGGGGACGTGGATATGTGGGCGGTATGCCCAATAGCGAGCGTATATGGACCAACTTCAAGAAAGGCGACTTTGGAGTTTATAACGGTTCATGGGCACCTTTCTACAACCTCCACAAAATGTATGCAGGTTTGCGCGATGCCTGGCTCTATTGTGGTAACGAACAGGCCAAGTCGCTCTTTCTCGGTTTCTGCGACTGGGCCATCGACTTGACTGCAGGGCTCAGCGACGAGCAGATGGAGCGTATGCTGGGCAATGAGCATGGAGGCATGAACGAGGTGTTGGTCGATGCTTACGCCATCACCAAGGATCAGAAATACCTCGATGTAGCCCGTCGTTTCTCCCACCGTCGATTGCTCATACCGATGTCGCAAAGGGTAGATTGCCTCGACAATATGCACGCCAATACTCAAGTGCCGAAGGTGGTTGGGTTCGAGCGCATCTCTGAACTGAGTGGCGACGAGAGTTATCACCATGCGGCTGATTTCTTCTGGGATATCGTCACAGGTGAGCGTTCCCTTGCCTTTGGTGGCACCAGCCGTCGCGAGCATTTTCCCAGCAAAGAGGCATGCACAGACTTCATCAACGACATCGACGGACCTGAATCGTGCAATACCAATAATATGCTGAAACTCACTGAGGACCTCCACCGGCGCAATCCAGAGGCTCGTTATGCTGACTACTACGAATTGGCGACATTCAATCATATCCTCTCCTCTCAACATCCAGGACACGGTGGTTATGTCTATTTCACTCCTGCGCGTCCACGCCACTACCGCAACTACTCCGCACCCAACGAAGCCATGTGGTGCTGTGTGGGTACTGGTATGGAAAACCACGGCAAATACGGACAGTTCATTTACACCCATGTAGGCAATGCCCTCTATGTGAACCTTTATGTCTCCTCTGAACTCAATTGGCGCGAGCAAGGCATTACTGTTCGTCAGGAAACAGGTTTCCCTTACACAGAAACAAGCAGAATCACTATCACCCAAGGCAAGGGCGAGTTTCCTTTGATGGTACGCTACCCTGGTTGGGTGAAACCCGGTGACTTCACTGTGAAAGTGAACGGACAGCCAGTTAATATCATCACAGGTCCATCGTCCTACGTCACCATTGACCGCAAATGGAAGAAAGGTGATGTGGTTGAGGTCAACTTCCCGATGCACAACAGTGTGAAGTACCTGCCCAATGTGCCACAGTATGTCGCTCTGATGCATGGTCCCATCCTGCTTGGTATGAAGACGGGAACCGAGGACTTGGCTCATCTCATCGCCGACGACAGCCGATTCGGACAGTATGCCGGTGGCAGGAAACTGCCCATTAACGAGGCTCCCATCCTCATCAATGACAACATCGAACAGATTGCCAACCAACTGACACCTATTCCAGGTAAGCCATTGCACTTCACCCTCAACACTCGTATGGAGAACGCCATAAACAACGAGATACAGCCATTCTTTGAGATTCACGACTCTCGCTATATGATGTATTGGCTTGCGCTTTCTGAGCAAAGTTACAAGAATTATACGAATCAGTTGGCCAAGGCAGAGGAAGAGCGTCAGAAACTTGAGGCTATGACTGTCGATAAGGTACAACCTGGTGAGCAACAGCCTGAGACAGACCACAAGATGGAGACCGACCGTTCGAACACAGGTAACACCAACGATGTGTTCTGGCGTGATGCCCGCGACGGACATTACTTCAGTTATCTGATGCAGACGGAAGGCAGAACTGACCTCTCGCTTCGTCTCCAGTTCTGGGGCGTAGGTGAATGGAAGACCCATGAGTTCGACATCTTCATTGACGACCAACTCTTCACCTCAATCAACAACACTGGCAAGTACCGTATCTCAGAATTCAAGTACGAGACTTATCCCATCCCAGCCGAACTACTGAAAGGCAAGAAGCAAGTACGAGTGAAGTTTGTTGCCAAGCCAGGCAAGCAGATTGGCGAGATTTATGGTGTCAGATTGGTCAAAACACAACAATAATCCATTTCACGGTATAGAATTATTCATCAATGTAGAGACGGGGCGCGCCCCGTCTCTTTTTTGCCTGTTACTGGGAGCATCCAGCCAGCCTACCTCGTTTCAGATTCCTTTTGCTCGAGGATGTCCATCAGTTTGAGCATCTCGTCGCGGTACTGTGCGGCAAGCATGAAATCGAGTTTCTTCGAGGCCTCAAGCATCTGCTGGCGGGAGTGTTCGATGGATTTCTTCAATTGTTGCTCATCCATACCCAAAGTGATGGGATCCTCTGCTGCGGAATCGATGCGCTGGTCATAAAACGCCTTGTCGAGATAATCTACCCGTGTGCCCTCGTTGATGGCCTTGTGGGCTTTCCGGATTTGCTGAGGCGTAATGCCGTGCTCCTTGTTGTAGCGCATCTGCTTCTCGCGTCGCCTGTTGGTCTCGTCGATGGTTTGTTGCATGCTCTTGGTCATCCTGTCTGCATACAGGATAGCCATGCCGTTGATGTTTCGTGCCGCACGACCTATCGTCTGTGTCAATGCCCTGTGGCTTCGCAGGAAGCCCTCGTTGTCGGCGTCAAGGATGGCCACCAACGACACCTCGGGCAAGTCCAGTCCCTCACGAAGCAGGTTCACACCAATCAACACATCGTAGATACCACTTTTTAGTTTTTCGAGAATCTCCACGCGCTCAAAAGTATCCACATCGCTGTGGATGTAGTTGCAACGGATGTCGAAACTCGACAGGTGCTCTGCCAATTCCTCCGCGTGACGCTTGGTGAATGTAGTGACGAGCACACGTTCGTCAAGGTCAACCCGTTTGGCGATTTCTTCCATCAGG
Organism: uncultured Bacteroidales bacterium; assembly: GCA_902773225.1. Classification (GTDB taxonomy): domain Bacteria; phylum Bacteroidota; class Bacteroidia; order Bacteroidales; family Bacteroidaceae; genus RUG11857. The sequence goes on along the minus strand of CACYEC010000482.1, from coordinate 13,619 downwards.
TCGTCTATCTGGTGCTCTTTAGGACGTACCTCAATGGCTGGGTCCAGGAGGCCTGTGGGTCGGATCAACTGCTCGGCAATCACCCCCTCCGAACGTATCAGTTCGTATTCAGCAGGAGTGGCGCTGACATAGATTACCTGGTGCACCATGCTTTCAAATTCTTCGAATGTCAGCGGACGGTTGTCCAGGGCGGCAGGAAGACGGTATCCGTATTCAACCAATGTGGTCTTGCGCTTTCGGTCGCCACCGTACATGGCGCGTATTTGAGGCACCGACTCATGGCTTTCGTCGATAATCATCAGGTAGTCGTCGGGAAAGAAGTCAAGGAGACAGTAAGGACGCTCGCCAGCCTGACGACCGTCGAAATAACGGGAATAGTTCTCGATGCCCGAGCAGTGGCCCAACTCACGAATCATCTCGAGGTCGTTGGTCACACGGGTCTCAATTAACTTGGCACGCATCTTGTCGCCCACATCCTCATAGAAAAGGATGCGTTCGTGCAAGTCGTCCTCAATGTCGTGGATGGCTTTCTGCACTCGGTCTTTCGGCGTGACGAATAGATTGGCTGGATAAATCTTATAGGAGTCGAAAGTATGGAGTCGGTTGCCCGTCATCGGGTCTATTTCCTCGATGGATTCAATCTCGTCGTCCCAGAAACTCACACGCACCGTCTTGTTGTCGTAAGCCAGACACAAATCGACGTTGTCGCCTTTCACACGGAAATTGCCACGGGAGAGCTCAATGTCGTTGCGGACATATAACGAGGAAACCAGTCGGCGGAGGAACTCGTCGCGGTCTATCCTGTCGCCAGTGGCTATTTCTATGATACCCTGTGTGAAGTCCATAGGACTCCCCATGCCGTAGATGCAGGATACTGATGACACCACGATGATATCTTTTCTGCCCGACAGCAACGACGACACAGCCGACAGCCGCAGTCGGTCAACTTCCTCGTTGATGGCAAGGTCTTTTTCGATATATGTGTCGGTGGAGGGGAGGTAAGCCTCGGGTTGGTAGTAATCGTAATAACTCACGTAGTATTCCACGGCATTCTGAGGGAAGAAAGCCTTCATCTCGCTGTACAGCTGGTGGGCCAAGGTCTTATTGTGGCTCAGGATAAGGGTGGGGCGTTGTACGTTGTTGATGACGTTGGCCATGGTAAATGTCTTTCCCGAACCTGTCACACCCAACAAGACCTGGGCGGGAAGGCCTGCTTCCAAACCCTCTGTCAGTTGTTTGATGGCCTCGGGTTGGTCACCTGTAGGCTGGTATTCTGATGTCAGTTCAAAGTCCATTGATGATAGTTTTTGTCATGGTGAATACGGAATCACATCGTTCTGTCATGCGAAAGTAACAATAAAATAGGACAAATCAAGGGTTTTATCACATATTTTATGATAATTAAACATTGAAAGAAGTAAAAAGTGTTGGTCAGTTCGAATATTTTGTCTAATTTTGCATGAGATTTCGTTTACTGTAAACATGAAGAGAAATATATTTTTCAGTCTAATCCTTTCCGCTGTTCTTGTCTCTTGTGGTGATTTCACCAAACTGCTCAAGACCGACGACTACGATTTCAAATACGAGGCTGCCAAGGCATACTACGCAGAAGGGCAATACGGACACTGCGCGGCATTGCTTGAGGATATGCTTCTGATACTTAAAGGTTCCCCTGATGCAGAGGAGTCGCTCATTATGATGGCGATGTGCAACTACAATATCAAGGACTACGAAACATCACAACTCTATTTTTCTCGTTACTATAAAACCTATCCAAAAGGTAAATACACCGAGATAGCACGTTTTTACAGTGGTAGGGCTATGTTCCTCCAGTCACCCGACCCAAGGCTCGACCAGACTCCTACTTACACAGCACTCAGCGAACTTCAGGACTTCATGGATTTCTTCCCATACTCCAGCAGACGTGACGAGGTCAACGATATGATTTTCCAACTTCAGGACCGCCTCGTGCAGAAAGAGTACAACTCTGCCAAACTGTATTACAACCTTGGCAGTTATGTGGGCAATTGCTATAATGGAGGCAACAACTACGAGGCTTGTATCATCACCGCTGAGAATGCCATCAAGGCTTATCCTTATACCAATATGCGTGAGGAACTGTACTATATTATCCTTCGCGCTCGTTATCAACTCGCATCACACAGTGTTGATGAGAAAAAACAAGAACGCTATCAGCAGACTATCGATGAATATTTCGGGTTTAAGAACGAATTCCCAGACAGCAAGTACATCAAGGAGGCTGACCAAATCTACAGGCATTCTATAGGAAAGACTGATAAGGAAGACGACAATAAAGAATCATAATCTCAGAACGCTGAGATGAATCAGTTTTTTGTTTAATCCGAATTGTGATTAATCTGAATCCTCTGATTACTCCGAATAATAAAATACTAATTTCATCATCAATATGGATTTCAAAAAAGTTAAGGCAGAACCCACAACAATCACACGTAATCTTGCTGACTTCAGCAAGGAAACCAACAACGTGTATGAGACAGTAGTCATCATTTCCAAGCGCGCTAACCAAATCGCCTCGGACATGAAGGAGGAACTCAAGAAGAAACTCGAAGAGTTCGGTGACTCAAACGATGCTCTTGAAGAGAAGTTCGAGAACCAGGAGCAGATACAAATCTCTAAGTTCTACGAGCGTTTGCCCAAGCCATCTCTTATAGCCACTCAGGAGTATCTTGACGGTAAAATCCACTGGAGAAATCCCAAGCAAGATACAGGCGATACGTATTAGTGTCCCGACAGTTCTGTGTATTTGTCCTTTGACCATTTTCTTACACGGTTATGATTCAGCGAATACAAACCATCTACATGGCTATCGCCTGCGTCTTGTGCATTTTGTGCCTCATTTCTGACCTCGGACGTTTTGTCGTGGCAGGAACCGAAGCGGCGTCATTCTCCAACTTCTCTTTTAGTGTTGTGGAGGGTGGTCCTTTGGCACAGATGACTGAGAGCGGCCCCTGGGGAATGAGTATCTTGCTCTTCATCGTCATCTTCTTGACCATCATTGCCATCATGCTCTTCCGAAAGCGTATGCGACAGGTAAGACTACTCTCCTTGAGTAGCATACTTCTGGTGGGTTATCTCATCACGTATGCCTTCCTCGCATGGGTATATGATGCCAAGGTTGAGGACGCAATGAAAGGAGCGGACTATGTTTTCCAAATCACTGCGGGAACCATCTATCCAGTGATTTGCCTCATACTCAATGGTATGGCCATACATTTCATAAAAAAAGACGAGGCGCTCGTCCGTTCTCTCGACCGACTGAGATAGCACTTTATACGATATTGCTTTTACACAAAAACCACGGGTCCTCAATGCCTGTGGTTTTTTTCTTCTCGTTGACATACTTTTTGATGAATCTTACTCAACTATCGGAAGTAGAAATGGAAGTAGAAATGGAAGTAAACACGCTATGCTCATGGGAGTAGGGCAATAGAACTTAAATGTTTCTTAATTCTTAACTCTTAATTCTACATAATAATATATTCTTCGCTGAACTAAAATTTCCGCCAATATGAATAATTAAATTCATTAATTCGCAAGAAATGTTCTTAATTTTGTGTAACTTTGTCATTTCAAATGTGATTATCACGATAAAAAACGAAAAGGGATGTTTTTCAACAAGAAGACACGCCGGAACTGGCGTTTGATTAAAGGGGAGCCCATCACGGAGATGGACAAGAAGATTCTCTTCTTTCAGGACAGAGGAAAACTCTGCCCCACAAGGAGTCTGATTAAGACACCTGAGCAGATTGAGGGAATCAGGAGAAGTGGAGTAGTGAACACAGGTGTGCTCGATCTTATAGCGAAGGAGATACACGAGGGAATGACAACAGCGCAAATCGACAAGTTGGTCTATGACTATACCATTGACCATCATGCTATCCCGGCTTGTCTCGGATATGAGGGTTTTCCCAAGAGTGTATGCACCAGCATCAATGAAGTGGTGTGTCATGGCATACCCAGTGAGAAGGAAGTATTGAAGGAAGGCGATATCATCAATGTGGATTGCACCACAATCCTTGACGGCTATTTCGCCGACGCGTCCAGAATGTTCATCATCGGTCAGACAACACCTGAGAAAGAACGCCTTGTGAGAGTGGCAAAAGAATGTCTTGACATCGGTGCGTCAGTCTGTCAGCCTTACTGTTTCGTCGGCGACATCGGTTATGCCATTGCCAAACATGCACATAAGAACGGTTATTCAGTTGTGCGCGACTTGTGCGGACATGGTGTGGGGTTGCAGTTCCATGAGGAACCCGACGTGATTCATTACGGTAAGAAAGGCACAGGAATGCTCCTCGTTCCAGGAATGGTGTTCACTATCGAGCCCATGATTAACGCAGGCGACTGGCGTGTCTTTGTGGATGCCGATGATGGATGGACTGTGGTGACTGAAGACTACAAACCCAGTGCGCAGTGGGAACACACCTTTGTGATGACAGAAACGGGAGTGGAGATACTGACGTACTAAATCTAACGCAAGATTTCACATGGACACATATATACTCGGTATAGAATCATCATGCGATGACACCTCGGCGGCAGTCTTGCGTAACGAAGTGCTGCTGTCGAATGTCACTGCCAGCCAGGATGTACATCTCGCATACGGAGGAGTGGTGCCTGAACTGGCATCAAGGGCTCATCAACAGAACATCGTCCCTGTAGTGGATCAGGCGCTCAAACGCGCAGGAGTCGAGAAGGAACAACTATCCGCTATCGCTTTCACCCGTGGACCAGGACTTTTGGGTTCTTTGCTCGTAGGGGTGTCGTTCGCTAAGGGGTTGTCCATCGGTTTGGGCATCCCACTCGTGGATGTTAACCATCTTCAAGGTCACGTCATGGCTCATTTCATCAAGGAAAGCGACGACGACAACCATCAACCTCCATTCCCGTTCCTGTGCCTGCTCGTCAGCGGAGGCAACTCACAGATTGTGAAGGTCAATGCCTATAACGACATGCAGATTATCGGACAGACCATCGACGACGCCGCAGGCGAGGCCATCGATAAATGCTCTAAGGTGATGGGGCTGGGCTACCCTGGCGGACCTATCATCGACAGGCTGGCACGTCAGGGCAACCCCGAGGCGTTCCAGTTCGCAAAACCTGCCATCAAAGGATACGATTACAGTTTTTCTGGCCTCAAGACTTCATTCCTGTATAGTCTCCGCGACTGGCTCAAGGATGACCCTGACTTCATCGAACACCACAAGGAGGATATCGCCGCCTCACTCGAACACACCATAGTCGATATACTGATGAACAAGCTGCGCAAGGCGGTCAAGGACACAAGAATCAAGCATGTCGCGGTGGCAGGTGGTGTTTCTGCCAACACCGGACTGCGCAACGCCTTCCACGAACATGCTGACAAGTACGGCTGGAACATCTATATTCCGAAGTTCAGTTACACGACCGACAATGCCGCTATGATTGCTATTACAGGGTATTACAAATACCTCGACAAAGATTTCTGCGATATCACAAAACCTGCCTTCGCCAGAATGGAGAAGTAAAAACTGAACTTGTCGAGAGCGTCACAACTTCCAGATTAAAAACACATTGATATGATGACAGGAAAACTGAACCAGATTTGTGAGGAAATACAGAGAATCCTTATCTCAAGGAAGGAAACCTTATCTACTGCCGAGAGTTGCACCGGCGGACGCATCGCATCTGCCATCACTGCCATTTCTGGTTCGTCTGCCTATTTCCAGGGTGCACTTGTGGCATATCAAAACGAGGTGAAAGTCAAAATGCTTCACGTCAGTCCTGAAACCATAGAACAATGTGATGTGGTAAGTCGAGAGGTGGTTAGTGAAATGCTTCGAGGAGTGTGCGAAATGTTCGGCACCACCTACGCCATCACCACATCAGGCTATGCTGGACCAGGCGGTGGAAGCGACAAAGTGCCACAAGGAACCATCTGGATGGCTTACGGCAGTCCTGATCATATCCACACTTATTGCATCACAGAGGACAAAGGACGTATTCTCAATGTGGAATATGCCACCTTGACGGCACTGTCGGCTTTTCTCACCTATCTTAATAATATTTAATCTTAACTCGAACGATGAAGGAGACACGATATTTCTATGTTCCCGAAGCCAATGAAAACTCAGAACTGCCCGATGAGGAAGCACAGCACGCCTTGAAAGTTCTGCGTCTTTCTGCAGGTGACGATATCGTGCTCATCGATGGTTGTGGTCACTTCTACGATGCCGAGGTTACCGCCACCGACAAACGGCATTGCCATTACAGCATCAAAAAGGTACTGCCACAAGAACGGTTGTGGACGCCCCATCTGCACATTGCTGTCGCACCCACAAAGAACATTGACCGCATCGAATGGTTTGTGGAGAAGGCGGTGGAAATCGGTGTGGATGAAATCTCTTTCCTCAACTGCCAGTTTTCCGAACGACGCAACATCCGCACAGACCGTATCGAAAAAATCGTGGTATCGGCCATGAAGCAAAGCCGGAAGGCATGGAAAACACAGGTGAACGAGATGGCGGATTTCCAGTCGTTTTTGACTCGGCTGGGTTCTGCACCTGTTGACAAGTACATCTGTCATTGCTATGATGAGAACGATATCGTGAATGCCATCCTCCAACAACAAACACCACAGGAAAAGGATGCGTCAAATACTGAAAAAGAACTTTTGCGTGATGCATTGGTGAATGGAAATAACGCTGTGGTGTTGGTAGGTCCAGAAGGTGATTTCAGTGTTGAGGAAGTGGTTCGCGCCGAGATGTCAGGATTCCTTCCCGTCAGTCTTGGCGACAGCCGATTGCGAACAGAGACCGCAGCACTTGTAGCAGTGCATCTTATGCGTCTTTTCGCATAAGTCAAACAAATAATACAACTAACAACAATAACTATTATGACACGGAAAATCTTGCTATCTTCATTTATCTTGTTGCTCGGTCTGTTAGCAAATGCGCAGACCGACGTATCGGACATGATTGTGAACCGCGACTTCGAAGGCGGTAGTTTCGCGGGTTGGGTGAACTGGCAATCAAAGTTACAGGTGCAGTCCAACACTTCTTTCGCAGGCAAACAGCACACTCATTATGTGGAACGATGGGTGCAGAGCGGGTCAATAGGCGAGACACTGCTTTCACAGCGCGTCACAGGACTGGCCAACGGACAATACACCCTGACGGCCTACGCTTTCACCTCAGATAATGACGGATGCTTCATCTTCGCCAACGACGACACGCAGAAGGTCGGCACAACAGCAGGGCTTGTGAGTCTCACTTTCACCGTCATCGACGGCATTGCCGACATCGGTATGAAAACTACCTCGACGGTAGGACACTGGTGCTGTGTGGATTATTTCTCCCTCTCACGACTCAACACGAATGCAACGAATTGCAGGACAGAACTGGCAGCCCGTGTCAGTCGGGCAAGGACGTTGGCATCATCAAACATGGACAGCAGCGTGAAGGCTGCGCTGAACACAGCCATCAACAATGCCAATAGTTTCTCGTCCAACAATGCTTCCAATTATACCACAGTGTCGCTGGCTTTGAGAAACGCCATGGACGCTGCCGAAAGAAGCATCTTCGCTACCCGATGCACGGAGGGCGGAAGTTTTACCGTCACGACTGATACCCGTTATGCACGCGGAGCCACCATGGCTTTCGGACGTAGCACGGTCACGGGAACCAACATCCTTGAACAAGGCTTTGTCTATAGCGACACCAACAGCCAACCCACCTTGGCTGACCCTCGCACGACAGATTTCGTGACGGTCAATGGCAATATCTACCGCATGAACAACCTCACGCCGGCCACCAAGTACTATTGCCGTGCTTATGCGGTGAATACCAATTATCAAGTGGCATACGGCGATGTCGTTGAAATCATCACGATACCCAAGGGAACATTGGCATATACATTCAATGAACATGCCAATGACGATGACATTGATGCACGTATCGAAGGCTCAATCGCCGGTTCAGTGAATTACTGGAACAACCTCAGCCAACTTTCCGGCTTGTCGTTCACTGCAAATTATGCTTCAGGTACACCAACAGCCGATTGCTCATACGGCGGTTGGATTCGTTTCGGTCCGACAGTCAGTTACCAGGCTGTAGGTACCACCATGCACGAAATGCTCCACGGTATTGGTATGGGTACCCACGGGAGTTGGACTGGCGACATTCGTTCCAACGGTGGTCATGGCACATGGCTCGGCAAGCGCACACGCGACCTCATGCAATTCTGGGACAACAACGACACAGAATATTTTACAGGTGACGGCACACATGGCTGGGGCAACAGCGCCACTTACGACTATTGTGTCAATGGAGCGGACAAAGACCGGCATGCCGACTATCAATATCTGTGCACAAGCCTGATAGCAGAGGCTCTTTGCGAAGACAACCTAATCCGCGCCAACAATCGTTTCTGTGTGCCTGCTTATACCTTCACGCAGAGTGACTCCAAAAACTATGTCATCACCAACTCCAACAGCAAATATGGACAGGGCAAGTTCTTCCTCGTCGATGAGGGAGGAACTCTCAAATGGAAAGAACTCAGTTCTGACGAAGTGAATACTGTTTCCAATGGCGCTATGTGGAAGATTACCTTCACTCCCTCCAACCAGTACTACCAAATCAAAAACACCAACACCAATAGATTCATCACATACAACTCGGGCTTCAAGACCACTGCATCGAGCGATGATATGCAACTGCTGCTGTCATTTGCTGACGCGGAGATAGGTGAGCAGTTGTTCGACACCTACCACATCATTGACCCCAATGACTGGAGTCAGACTCCTAACTGTTTGACTGCCACATCAGGAAATGCTGTGACTTCCAATACATTCAGTCCGACTAACGGGGCGACTGCTCAGCGGTGGATTATCATGGAGGTGGATGATTTGTCTGCAATAGAACAAGGATATGCTGACATCTTGACGGACCTCATCGCCAAGATACGGGCGATGATGGCTACAGACCATACAGAAGTGGTGGATGGCGCTGACGCAGTACTTAACGCTCAACTCAGCGATATAGAGGCTGAAAAGGACAATGCCTCCGTTTCACGACTGCTCCAACTCTACAATGATGCATGGAATGATGCCAAGACTTTCCTCAAGCACACCCAACCCGCCACTTATTACGACATCTCATTCCTTATCGAGAACGCTGGATTCCAGAATGGAACAGAAGGATGGGAAGGCACACTGCCTACTGTGGATTTCGGCTGTGCGGAGTTCTATCAGACCAGTTTCGACATCTATCAGCAACTCACTGACCTGCCCGCAGGAAAATATGCGTATAAAGTGAAGGCCTTCCAACGTCCTGGCACATCCGCTGAAGCCTACGATAACACCAATCCTGTCCAGGTCACCCAGTATCTGAACGCTACGTTGAACACCATCTGCAATATCTGTGACTACAAGCAGAGAACCAAGGTGGGGACTGGCACCGAAGTGGCTGTAGGATCCACCTATTATATCCCTAACAATATGGAGGCTTCGGCTGCCTATTTCAACAGGGGATATTACGACAACACCATCGAACAGACCCTGCTCGTGGACGGAGACATGATCATTGGCCTTAAGGGTACGAACAACGGTGCTTCCTACTGGTCGATCTTTGACGATTTCCGACTCTATTACTACGGATTAGACGAGGAGAACACTGCATACGACATCACAGATGCCATGGCACCTTATCTTTCAACTGCAAGCCTCGACGGATGGACGGGTGATATGGTCATGCACAACGATGGTAGTTATACTAATGGCGATGCATCCATTGTGTATCCTTTCATGGAGAAATGGGTGCAGGGTGGTAATTATCTTGCCAATCTCAACGAGTCACAGACCATCACCGAACTCGCTCCTGGGGATTACTACATCGGTGGTTCATTCATTGCCACCAACCAGAACGACGCTTCCGCTACAGTGACGGGTGTCACCTTCTATGCAGGCAACCAGAGCGTGGCAGTGGCTACAGCCAACGGTGTGCCGCAGAAATTCCAAGTGAAAGTCACTGTGGGCAGCAACGGTACGCTCACATACGGCATCAAGACAGTGAATTGCTCTGCCAACTGGATAGCCATGGACAATCTCTATCTCTACTGGGCCGGCGACAAGGACGACTATCTGGCACAGGCCACCTCCACGTCGCCTGTGAGGATTCCTTTGACCAATCCTCGTATGGAGAACAATCTTGACGGATGGGATGTGGGCGTTTTTGTTTCCGACAATGGCAGTGGCAATTTCACCGGTCCTATAGCGGCGTCATGGGTGAAAAGTCCTGCAACCTTATCTGCTTCATCTATGTCGCAGGAATTGTCTTTGCCTCAAGGCAAGTATACATTCAAGGCTGCTGTCAGGGCTTCAAACGATGGCCAAAACACCAATGGCGTGAAGTTGTTTATCAATGAAACCACCAAGACCTGCTCAGGAGCCACATCCGACAACGGTACCTACTTCACCACAGAGCAAGTGATGCTCGACGAGGGGACTTACACATTGGGGCTGAACGTCAGTGCTTCATCTGCCAACTGGGTGAAATGGGACAATGCTGTGCTATATTACTATGGAGGGTCGTTGAGCGACGATACCAAGCAGATGATTCTTGCCAACAACGGTGACGCTTCTTCGCTCATTGTCGATGCCGAATGTGACGGGCTTGAGAATGGATGGATTGACAGCGACGGTACACTCAATGTGGTGGATTTCTGCAAGACACGCAGTTGGAAAGGCGCGGATGCCAACAACAACTACATCGAGAAAACACAGAACGGCTACCTTTATCAGAAACTGTCAAATATGCCTGCTGGTACTTACAAACTGGTGGCTGCCGCAAGAGCCTACAATGGAGGCAAAATCACGCCGTCGCTTGGCGGAACTAACGGTGATACCTTTACGGGAGTGGGCGACACTGACACCAATATCGACCAGATCAACGTCAATGGCGTGCAGATGCCTTACTGCAATCTGCAGGGTTTCACCACCGATGGAAGGGGACATGCCTGGCAGTGGGTATCTGCTTCTCACAATCTCACAACGGATGGCGACCTCACCATTAAGTTCGACATGGAAGGGACGAGTTGGATGTCCATCGACAACGTACACCTCTATTATATGGTTGATGGCGAGAATGGTGCAGTGTATTGCGAGAGCATCAAAACCACTGATGCCACACAGACAGAGGTCACAACCAACGGCAAGACTGTCACTGCTGACATCATCCTGACTAATCCCAACACCATCATCAAGTCGGCTGAGAAAATCACTACCGAAACTGGCGATTTGGAGAACAACCTCGTAACGACTGGTAACACCATGACCCAACTCCGTCTCTACGACAGGTACGACTTGGGTGTCACCACTTCCTTTACCGCAGAGAATGCTGTATATATGCGTGCGATGTCGAATACATTCGGCACACTTATTTTGCCGTTTGCTTTTACTGGCGATGCTTCCTTGAAATATTACGCTTTGAATGCTGAACTCGACGAGGGTGAGACTTTGCAGTTCGTCGCCACTGACAATGTGGAGGCAAGCACTCCTGTGCTGGTGAAAAAACTCGACACAGAGGCTACATCTTTCACCATCTCAGCCAACAACATCGAAGTTGCCAATACTAACAGTCAGACCGACAACACTACTGGTAGTGCCAAAACTGGTGGATGGAGTAGTGTAGGTTCATACATCAACCAGACGGATACCGATTATGAAGGTTTGTATTATATTGCCAACAACCAGTTCTGGGCCGCAACAGCGGCCTTGACCATCGTGCCTTTCAGGGCATTCTACATCAGTGGCAATAGCCAAGTGAATGTCTTTGGTATCTCGTTGCTGGACGAGAGCACAGGTATCAAGGAAATTGATATGGACAATTTGGATGGTGTCGCCATTTATGACCTCACTGGAAGGAAAGTGAATCGTCCTGTCAGCGGTGTATATATCATCAACGGCAAGAAATATCTCATTAAATGCAACCATTAGCAGAACGATTGCGTCCACAGTCACTCGACGATTACATCGGACAGACACATCTTGTCGGTCCTGGGGCTGTGATACGCAGGATGATAGAGCAGAGACGTGTGTCTTCCTTCATTCTCTGGGGACCTCCAGGAGTGGGGAAGACCACCTTGGCGCATATCATTTCCAAAACCCTTGAGGTACCTTTCTTCACACTCAGTGCAGTGACATCTGGAGTGAAGGATGTGCGTGAGGTAATAGAGAAGGCCAAGTCAAGCACCTTCTTCGGCAAACACACACCAATCTTGTTCATCGACGAGATACATCGTTTCAGCAAGTCACAGCAAGACTCATTGCTTGGAGCGGTGGAGAGGGGAGTGGTCACTCTCATCGGAGCCACCACTGAGAATCCCTCTTTTGAGGTCATAAGACCCTTGCTCAGCCGTTGTCAAGTCTATGTGCTCAAGTCGTTGGAAGTGGAAGATTTGCAGAAACTGCTTCACCATGCCATCACCACTGATGTGGTGCTGAAAGACAAGCATATCGAGGTGAGAGAAACGCAAGCGCTCTTTCGTTACAGTGGAGGCGATGCCCGTAAACTGCTCAATATCCTGGAGTTGGTGGTGGAGTCGCAGAACAATGACGAGGTGGTTATCACTGACGAGAACGTCAGCACATCGCTACAGCAGAATCCGCTCGCTTACGACAAAGACGGAGAGATGCACTACGATATCATCTCCGCCTTCATCAAGAGCATTCGCGGGTCTGACCCCGATGCCGCCATCTACTACCTCGCCCGAATGATTGAGGGTGGGGAAGACCCCGTTTTCATCGCACGACGACTGGTCATCTCCGCCAGTGAGGACATCGGTCTCGCCAATCCTAACGCACTCCTGTTGGCCAACGCAGCTTTCGACGCGGTCAACAAAATAGGTATGCCGGAAGGGCGCATCCCACTTGCCGAAGCCACCGTATATCTCGCCACCAGTCCTAAGAGCAATTCCGCGTATTTGGCGGTAGATAACGCCTTGCAATATGTGAGGCAAAGCGGCAACTTGCCCATTCCGTTGCATCTGCGCAATGCACCCACAAAACTCATGGCGCAACTCGGGTATCACAAGGATTACCAGTATGCCCACGACTTTCCAGGCAATTTCATCAACCAGCAGTACTTGCCTAACGATGCCGTTAACCAGCGTTTCTGGCACTCACAGTCCAATCCTGCCGAGTCAAAACTCCAGCAACGCATGGAATCCCTCTGGGGTGACCGCTTCAAGAAGTAGAATCGGCTTAGTCTTTCTTCTCCTTCTCTCTGTTGCAGAGTTCCTTGAAGTCGCAGTAGTCGCAGGTTCCTGATTCCTGACACTGGGTGAAAGGCACTTCCTTATTGAATACCTCTTCCAGAGTCTTAATCAGATAGTTGTGGTATTCGTCCCTGATTTCACTGAACTCCACTCTTGTAATGGATTGTTTTTTGTCACTTATTTCGATAGTTGGAGGGCATTGGCTGGATAGTTTCACATACATCAGGGTGGGGTACAGGTTTTTCAAGTCTTTGTCCTCTTCCATCACCACATCCGCATAATAGAAAGCCTGACGGATGTGGTGAGCGTTTTTCTTGTCTTCCCCT
>CACYEC010000481.1 GCA_902773225.1 uncultured Bacteroidales bacterium | reverse complement strand
GCGATTTTCTTCTGTCCTTGATAGTTGGGATGCCAGTCTGCTCCCATGTCGCGCTCAACAGTAACCATGCCATCGAGCGTATTGGCCATAAAGACATCCTGCATACCCATTGTGCGTTCGCGGAGCAGACTGATGGCGGCTTTTAAATACCGACTGGCAGAGTGTGGTGTGATGCAGAGGATTTTCACCCCAGGATAGCGGTTTCGGATGGTTTCAATCATCTTCAGGTAAGCACCCACATATTGTTCGTCGGTGGGGATGGCGACGGGAGAGAAGTCGTTGGTACCGAGATTGATCATCACAAGTTGGGGACGGTAGTCGCTGAAGCCGTAGTCGATGTCGCCGTGGTCATCGTAGATGTGGGTGTAGCGGGTGGACATGTTTTTCTCGGAAATCTGTTTCTCGTCGCCCCAGTCACGCACCATACCTTGTCCAGAGTGTGCGGTGAGCGCATAGTCGGCATCAAAATAACGGGAGATGATACATCCGTAGGCCTTGTCGCAGTTTTCCGTATCAACGCGGAAGCGGTCAGTGGCCTTGTTGCTCTCCGTGCCGTATCCGCAGGTGTAGGAGTCGCCATAGACCTCTATCATACGCTCTTTTCGGGGTACGGCGCTCATGGTTCCATTGGCGGCGAGGATGAAGCGGTGGATGGTAGTGCAACCATACTGCCCCTCGGTGCATTTCTGAAGACGCATGCGATGGGTGCCTTTGCTGAGTTTTTCTGCAAGTACGATGCGCTGCGGGGTGTTGCCAGTGATGTGTAGTTTCCGCACCCACTGACCATCGATGAACAGGTTGTGCCATGACTCTCCAACCTCCGACACTTCTATGGCCAAGTAGCCACCTATGAAGTCGGTCTGCACATAGACTCCTGTCCAGTCATAACTCACTGACCCGTCGGCTTTCACTTCTGTGCGTCCTGTATAGGTAGCGCCTCCGTTGTTAGCAGGCAGACTCTTCTCTTTGGCTGCGTTGACAGTCAGCGACATGACTGCCAGCATGGTGATGAGCATCGTTTTTCTCATAGTTCCAGTGCTATTATATTTATATTATTTCACTTCTCTTGAATGGAATTGGTAACCGTCCCATTCCAGGACCTCATCCCAACGTTCGCCTCCTCCGGCAGCCGACACACGGATGTTCTTGCCTTTGCGTGGGAGGAAGAAAACACTCAGTCCGTCACCTTCGTACAATGCGCCGATATCTTCTGGATATAACATTCTCAAGTTCTTCTTCGCGTTGTCGTAAAGGAAGAACGATGCACCGATATAGTCGGCCCAGCCGTAATCGTTTTCAAAAACCCATACTGTGTTGAGACATACCAGTTTGTGCTTTCCGTCTGCACAATTCCAGTAACACATCTCCATGAATGTGGTGTCGGTCTTTTCCGGATAGAAGGTGTCATAGCGCAGATAGCCGTTCTTGGTGTCCAAGGTGATTTTGGCTTTTGTGCTGAGGGGCTTTTTCTGGAGATAAAGTTTCCAGTCGCGATTCACGATGGCAAAGAAATCGTGTTCCGACGAGTTATAGTCGAGCAAGGCCGTGGCAAAATCGGAGATGGTAGGCCGCTGTCCATCAAAGTGAACGGCAATCCTTTCGGTTAGATCTTCGTATTCGGGATATACAAATGTCTGTGCCATAATTGTCTGTGTTGACATGAGCATGATAGTCATTAAAGTGAATATCACTTTTCTTATTGTCTGTTTCATATTCTATTCAAATCATTTGATGAGTATTGTATGACTCGTTTACAATATTGAGTCCATGTTTATGGATTGGAAGCAGAGGTCGTGTTGATTAATGTGGCAAAAATACATTATTATCTTGACTTTCCAAAAGAATCAATCATTTTTTCAGAGAGAACAACCAATTATACACTGCTTTATACACAGCATACCCAATGTGACAGTTAGTCCTGCACATTGGGCATGCTTGTAAATAAAATACACAAACTCCCCTGAAGATTGTATCTACTTTTTCGATATGTCGTATCGTTAGAACTTCACGTTCATTGCTTGTCCGTTATACTCCACAGTCTTGGTGGTTGGCTGGCCTTTCGATACGACAACGATGTTGAACTGGCGCTTCTGCAACATGCCAGGATACTGACCTTTTCGAGCGGCAATAGTCAGTGTACGGCTGCCGTTGTCCCAGTG
>CACYEC010000480.1 GCA_902773225.1 uncultured Bacteroidales bacterium | reverse complement strand
TAAGACCACCAGTCTTGCAGAGGAATCCAACAATGTCACCCTTGGAAATCTTGTCCTTTTTCCCTTTCCCAATGTAGATGGTTGCCATGAGGGGTTTGGGAATAGGTTTGGAAGCCCCGTCGGGATAGTAGTCTTTTCCAGATGCTTCAACATAATTGGGAAGGATTTCGTCAGGAGCCAAGATGAAGAAAGTCTGTCCGGTCTTGTCCCATCGTGCCGTCCGTCCTGCCCTGTGAACATAAGCTTCTTCGTTACTTGGCAGGTGGTAGTGTATGATATTGGCGATATCAGGTATATCGAGTCCACGTGAGGCTAAGTCGGTGCATACCATAATGTTGGCCGAAGCATTTGTAAACTTGTAAAGCTGACTTTCACGCTCGTGTTGTTCCATTCCTCCGTGAAAGCTGGTGACGGCGAAACTGTGTCCTTGCAGATAGAAAGCAACACGCTCCACGCTCTCGCGATAGTTCACAAAGACAATACTACTAACAGTACCAAGGTCTCGCAATAAGTTGTCAAGAGTTTGGAGCTTATCTTTCTGAGGACTTTTCACTATGTTCACGCTGATACGTTCTGGAATTTGTTCGTTATCATCGAGAAATGAAATGCGACATGTGCGTTGAAGGTTGACGAACTGTGGTATTTCTTCGGCCTCTGTAGCTGAAATGAGCATGCGTCGCTTTACATTGGCAAGAGTCGTTGTGAGTTTTCGCATCTCATTTTGGAACCCCATTTGCAGGCATTTATCGAACTCATCGATGACTAACGTAGTGACACTCTTCCACTCGATATTTCCCTTGTCGAGATGGTCGTTGAGCCTGCCAGGAGTCCCAAAGATAATATGTGGCTTCTTGTCGCGTAGTATTCGGTGCTCTTCCATCGTTGGTCGCCCTCCGTAAACAGCATGGGCCCTGACACCGCATCGCATAGCTTCGAGTACGGCGGCAGATTGCATTGCCAACTCTCTTCCCGGCACCACGACGATCGCTTGAGGCTCTTCGCTCATAGCATCGATTTCGCAGGCAAGCGGCAATAAATAGGCAAGTGTCTTTCCACTGCCTGTTGGTGAGAGCAGCAGGATATCCTTGTCGGAATGTCGGAACGCTTCGATGGTTTCGGTTTGCATAGCATTGAGCTCGCTGATATTTAGTTTCCGAAGTGTAAGATCAATGTCCATATTGTAATTATAATCAGTGAATGAATGATGATTGCGGAGCAAATTTACTACTTTTTTATGATTGGGAACGTTTATTCTTTAAGAAACATCATCAAAGAAACGTTAATCTTTAATAATTTCCGCTTGTAGCCCGTCGTTATATGACAATTATTATTTACTTTTGCTATGTTTTAGAGTCATATAAACGAGGATGGCTAATCATTGCATTGTTTCTATGGAAGGTCAACAATGATACGAAAAGTGCTATCCACATTCAAAACGAAACAGAAAGAAGTGAAATATAAATAGGAAAGAAATGAAGAAATTATTATTGATGGCTATGTTTCTGGTGGGTGCTCTGAACACCATGTTAGCACAGAAGCAGGCGGAGATTAAGTTTGACAAGTTGAGCATCGATTTAGGCACGTTCCCTGAGTCGCAGCCCATTCAAAAGTGCGCTTTCGAATTCACCAATGTCGGCGATGCCCCGCTCATTATCAATCAAGCATCGGCCAGTTGCGGTTGCACGGTAGCTACGTTCACGAAAGAGCCCGTCTTGCCTGGACAGAGGGGAAAGATTGAAGTGACCTACAATGGCAAGAAATTCTTTTCGAGCAAGTTCAAAAAGACAATTACAGTAAGAACTAATGGCAAGACGGAGTTGACCAGACTCGTTATCAGCGGTGAAATGGTTGAAGACGCAAAGAAAACCAACTGACGGAACACCTTATCAAGTACATTATAGGCCGCAAGTTCATATGAATTTACGGCCTTTATTATGTCTATTCGTAAAGGTTTTTCTTTAGTTGTTGGCCATCCATGATGAGGGGACGGGCGGGTTTGTCATTTTCGATGAGTGTATGCACCATTGCTGGCGATTCAAAGAAATCGTTTTCGCGGAAGGTGTGGAGTTTGTAAAACTTCACCGGGTCAACTCGTAATTCTATGCTGACGGGCTGTTTCAGCTGGCTGGGTTTCTGCCTCTTAAAGAACACCATCTGCACGGCTATGCGTTCCATGTCGTTGAGCTGCTCTCGGCCAAATTCCTCCAAATAGAGCTTCGTGTTAGGCTCCACTTCGCCCGTCGCCTTCAGATGCCACGCCTTTCCTTCGGCCACCATATAGGTGAAGAAAACGAAATAGTTGCTATCGTTTACAATATAGCTTTCGAATCTTGTTTGCGTCATTTCATGAATGTCGATAGGCACGAAAGCAAGATAGACAGACACTTTGTCGCCTCCCTTGCGCTCCTCAACAGGTCGTTGGAATTTGATATCACGATGAGGAGAATCACTATCAGAGCCTGGTTCGCATTGCTTTATACAAGATTCATGATGGGTGTCGGCATTAGGCTTTCTTCCTATCATTTGTCCTGTGCTATAATCCTCGTCTCCTATCACAACCAAATCACTGATGATTGTCGGAATCTGGAATCCGTCCTCATCATTCACTAACACGATGTTTTTCCC
>CACYEC010000479.1 GCA_902773225.1 uncultured Bacteroidales bacterium | reverse complement strand
CGACCCCACACGTCCCGTCACTGCTGGTATGGACCGCATTGACAACGCGCTCTCCACGGGTTATGCACAGATCCTCGACATCCCGGGTATGAACTACCGCACACATAAATACGAGATGGCTCATGAGAAACTGCGTCATGGTTTCTTGCTCGGAAGCGAGACGGCAAGTACCGTATCTTCGCGCGGTGTCTATAAGTTCCCTGTGGAATACAGCAAGGGAGCGAAATACGATGACGGGCAGTGCTCGGGCTACGACGTTCAGGCCTGTTCTTGGAGCAATGTACCTGAAGAGGACTGGGTACTTCAGGACGACAAGCCTTGGGTGATGGGTGAGTTCGTGTGGACGGGCTTCGATTATCTTGGCGAACCGACTCCTTACGATGAGTATTGGCCCAGCCGAAGCAGTTATTTCGGAATCTTCGACCTCGCTGGTCTGCCCAAGGACCGCTATTGGCTCTATCGCTCGCGCTGGAATGTAAAACAGCATACCATCCACCTCTTGCCTCATTGGAACTGGAAAGGACGTGAGGGCGAGGTGACACCTGTTTATTGCTATACCGACTATCCGTCAGCCGAACTTTTCGTCAATGGCAAGAGCCAGGGCCGTATCAGCAAGAACACATCTCTTGATGGCTCGCAGGGACCTGCATTCGACCGTTATCGTCTACGCTGGAACGAGGTGAAATATGAACCGGGAGAAATCAAGGTAGTAGTTTATGACCAGGAAGGCAACGCTGCTGGTGAGCAGGTGGTGAAAACCGCTGGCGTTCCCGACCATATCGAACTCATTGCTGACCATGGCGTCGCTAATGGACTGGCCTCGTATGCGGATATGAAACCTACCGACGACCCAACACTCGTCAGTCTGTCCGAACCCATTAAGGCAGACGGAGAGGACATCGTCTTCATCACGGCTGTGGCAGTCGATAAGGAGGGCAATATCTGCCCTGATGCCGACAACCAACTCAATGTTAAGGTTTCTGGCAACGCCCGCTTCCGCGGCATTTGCAATGGCGACGCCACTTCCCTGGAGGTGTTCACCCAACCGACGATGCGTCTTTTCCATGGCCGTCTCGTCGTCGGCGTGCAGACCACTACCAAGTCCGGTCCCATTACGGTCAATGTATCTGGCAAGGGACTCAAATCAGCCTCGCTCAAACTTCAATCCAAGTGATACATTGAGGGCTGGCTTCCAAAAGCCAGCCCTCAATGTATGCTATGCTGTATACCTCTCATCAAATCTTCGCCCAAAAGCTGTTCGACCCTGTGGAATCGTTATCCATCATCAGTTCTTCACTTTAATCTTGATGACCTCAGTCACGTCGCCGTTGCCAGAGGCAGAGGCATGAAGGATAAACTCCGCACGTTGCAAATCACTGAGATTACGAGTGGCTTTCACCTTGGCGGTGTAACGAAGGGTCTGGCCGGCATTCAATCTCACGGTCTTGGATGGAGATATCTGGAAATAACCGGCTTGGGAGGTCACCGGACTGACATTGAGGTTCACCGAACGGAGATTCTTGTCGCTGTAGTTGGTCACGTCGAAGACGATGCTAATCACCTCGTTCTTGCCGAACATGCCGTCGCCGTTGGTGTCGTAGTAACTCTTGTTGGAGATGGAAATACAGCGCTTGGCTACGGGAGTACCTACTACTACCTCACTCTCGAAGTCACGGTCTGTGTCGTACACATCGTCGTAATCCCTGTTGTCGTAGCGACGGTCGTCATAACGTCGGTCGTCGTAGCGTCTGTTGTCATAACCAGAATTGCGGCGTTCAGCACGCTGCTCCGCTTCCTGACGGGCTTCTTCTTCTACGGCAGATGAGATGCCGTAGCCAATGGCTGCACCGGCTATGGCGCCCATCATACTGCCTACAGCAGCGTCACCACGATGACCGCCAATGGCACCGAGGCCTCCGCCTATGATACTGCCTAACTGGGTGCCTATCGACGTGCCCATGTAGGTTGTGGGGGTGCAGCTGCTCAACACCAGCGCAGTTGACACGAAAATAACGATGGACTTTTTCATAATCTCTTGAGTTTAGTGGTTCTGCGTGCAAAATTACCGCTTTGTTCTCATTTATAGAGCATCAACTCTCTTAAAATCTATCAAAAGAATGTGAAATAATATTATGCATGTCCAAGCCAGTCGTCTATCAACTTCCTTGCGATGGACATCTTGCCAGGAATCGCGGGCATGTCCTTGCGTCCGAACCAACCGCTTTTCGACAGTTCCTCCTGCTGAATCTTCACTTCGCCGCTCTCGTAGTCGGCGGTGAAACCTATCATGATGCCACAAGGATAGGGCCACGGCTGAGAACCGAAATAGCGGATGTTCTTGACCTTCAGGTGGGTTTCTTCCCACACTTCGCGCTCTACGCATTGCTCTAAGGTCTCGCCCGTCTCCACAAATCCTGCCACCAACCCGTAGTAGTCGGAACGGAAGTTGCGGGCATGGACAAGCAGAATTTTCTCGTTCTCGGGATTCTCAGGTGTGTCGTTGCGGCGGATTCTCACAATGATTGCGGGCGAAACCTGAGGCCATATCTCTTTGCCGCAATGTGTACATTTCTTGCTAATCACTGTGGCGGGTTTCATGGGCGCTCCGCATACTCCGCAGAACTTGGTGTTGCTGTCCCAGTACAGCAGTTCGGCACCTTTTCCAGCCATGTCGTAAAATTCCCGGGGAAGGCAATTGTATGAGGCGCGCAGGCCGACGCTCTCCAACTCACCGTTGCGCATCGCCTCTGGAGGACTGCTCACACTGAACGCCCTGCATTCATGACCGTTCAATTCCGGCAACTCCTGAACGTATGTCCATGCCTGTATGGGCGCTGGTGCCTCCTCTTGCAAAGGCACACTATAACTTTCTCCTTCTTTTTTCAGCAGCACACACCCGCTGATAAACACAAACCAGTATTTACGTTGGTCTTCCATATTACTTCTACTCTTTCTTCCTACCTCTCTAAACGATCCTCCCCACTGTTGTCTGTGTAACTTTTCCGTTTGATGTTGTTGGCCTCGCCGAAAAGTTGCTCGCGTTCGCGCTCAACAGCCACAGCTACCCAGTCATCGGGGATGAACTTCCAATGGTTGTGGGCTTCAGGATGGATTACTCCCTTCTCCTTGATGTACTCCATCAGGTAGTAGCGGATGTCCTTCACGGTGGAACTGATGGTTCTTGCCTCAATTTCCTCTTTGGTCAGGCCTGCTCCCTTAGTCAGCAACTCACCACCGCCATTCGCGCGGTAGGCTGTCATTGCTACCGTGTAGAAACGGTTCATGTCGAAAGGACTGCCGTCCGACATCGACAGGATATTCACCTTCTCACCCTCGGGTTTGCTGACATCCACCGTATAGCAGATGCCGGCGATAGAGTCGAAGTTGAAAAGGAAGTTCTTGAAACCCAATCGTAAGGGGTTGTTCTTCATGGGTTCGGTCATGAGCAGTTTGTCGTCAGGGCCATGCATCTGGCAAGTCCATAGCGCATAGCTCATCTCTAAGTACTTCTTGATTTCACTGCCACTCAGGCGAAGCGTGTAGAGACGGTCTTCGAAACGATAAAGGTTGAAGAGATTGTTTACCCTTACCTCGCCTGCTTCTATCGAGGCGTTGAAGAAAAGTGGTGCGGCGAACGACAACTCGGCTTTCGACACGTGAAGTTGTAGGTCTTGTATCAGGTCGATGTAGGCGGAGGAACCGAAGTAGGCGTCACTGATATCTACACGGTTGGCAAAACTGCCGATTTGCTGGGAGGCGAACTGCTTCACAACCTTGTATTCCGCATCGAAACGGCTCTCGTATTCCTTGGCGTAGGAGTTGTGGAAGGTGCCGATGTAAATGGACTGGCACGATGACTCGTTCTTCACCACCTTGCCCACACGGTTGAGCGTGAAACGCATCTTTACCTCCGAGATGGAGTAGGCGAGACTGCCTGGGTTCACACACAGGATGCTGCGACCTGATGGCGACTCCACACTCTCCATGTTGCTCGTGTGGTCGTGACCGTAAAGGACAAGGTCGAAGCCATCAACTTCGCTCACCGTCTCACGAACAGCGTTCTCACGGTAGTTTTCAGTTACGATGCCGTTGTCCATGCCACTGTGGATGAGCCCGATGATGCAGTCGGGACGCTCATTCTGTTTCACGTAGGCAATCCAGCGACGCGCGCTCTCTTTGATGTCCTCGAAATGCATGTCGTCCCAAATCTTCTTCGGTATCCAATGGGGAATGGCAGGGGTGATGAATCCGATGATGCAGAGGCGGATGCCACAGCGGGTAAGGATGGTGTAGGGGCGGAAGTAGGGGAGACCTGTGGCGTTGCTGATGGCGTTGGCACCGAGAATGGGATGGTTGCAACTGTTGACGAAGCGGTCGAAATTCTCGTGACCTGTCTCGATGTCGTGGTTGCCCACAACACCTACGTCATAACCCACGAAATTGCACATCTCCGCCACTCGATGGCCTTTGTGTACGTCGATGTAGTTGAAGTAGTAGGCGGTGGGCTCACCTTGTAGCATGTCGCCGCCATCAATGAGGATGGTGCTGTCAGGATAGCGTTTGCGCTGTTTCTTCACGTAGGCATACACACGTTGCAAACTGCCCTTGCCCCAGTGGTCGTGACGGAAGTCGTAAGGGAAGTAGTTGCCGTGGATATCACTCGTGAAGATGATTTTCAATTGCTTGGTTCGGGTCTCCATACTGCAAAATTACACAAAAATTAGAGATTTCTCACCTATCATGAATCTAAATCAATGATTATTGTGCTTTTTCAGCCACAACCTGTCATGTTTTGACTCTTTTTTGTCATTCCCTCTCTTGTGGCACTTTTTTTGTTGCATCATTTTTGAATGATGATTGAATATGGCGATGCGACGAGTCGCATTTGCAATTACAGTAAAAAAAGGAGGATAGAATTATGGCTTTTATAGATTATTACAAAGTGATGGGTGTGCCTAAGGACATTCCGCAAGATGATATAAAGGCGGCTTACCGTCGCCGTTCCAAGCAGTTCCACCCCGACCTGCATCCCGACGACCCCAAAGCAAAGGCCAAGTTCCAGATGCTGAACGAGGCCTACGCCGTGCTTTCCGACCCCGACAAAAGGGCAAAGTACGACAAGTATGGTGAGCAGTGGAAGAATGCCGAGGCTTTTGAGAACGCTGGTGGTGGCTTCAATCCCTTTGGTGGAGGTACTGAGGGGTGGACCGATGGTGGTTTCAGTTTCAATTTCGGTGGAGGAGGCGGGGGCTTCTCTGATTTCTTCGAACGTCTCTTCGGCAACCGAGGGGGTGGCGCGAGGTCTTCCTACAGGTCGTCCTTCCATCAGGATGAACCACAGGCGCAGAGCACTGTCACCATCGATATGTATACAGCGCTACTCGGTGGCGAGATTCTGCTCCAGACGGCCACCAACAAACTGCGGCTGAAAGTCAAACCTGGTACACAGAATGGCACCAAGGTGCGACTCAAGGGAAAAGGATATCAACGTCCTGACGGTTCGTTCGGTGACCTCATCATCACTTACAACGTCTCTCTGCCCACACAACTCAGTGAACGGCAGAAGCAATTGCTCATGGAAATGAGAAACGCATAAACCACACCCCCTGCAGGATATGCCTGCAGGGGGTGTCGCTTTTTATATGATGCCAGTAATGGCGGATGTCTTAAAAGTGAATGTTCACGCCTGCCATGAAGGTGGCTTTGGGCATGGGGTAACCCAAGTTGGTTTCATAGCGCTGGGCAAGGAGGTTCTCTCCACGAAGCCAAAGCCCTACGATGGGATGCACTTGGTAGTTGACGGTCGCGTTCAGCAAGGTGAAGTTCTCTTTCTTTTCGTTCTCGCCTACAGCGGTGTAGAGGCCGTTGATTTGCTGGAGGCCGGCGATGACGTTCCACTGTCCGCATCTGTAGTTCGCGCCTAAGTAGCCTTTGTAGGTCGGTGCGGCAACCACGGGGTTCTTCATGTGCAGGTAGCTGTGGTTGGTCGTGAGTTGCCAGTGCTTGTCGATGCGCCACGATGCCTCTACTTCCACACCCTTGTTCTGCAACTCACCGGTATTGATGTTCTGGCGGTTGACGGTCTGAATCAAGTTGTCTGCCTTCAGATAGAAAAGGTTGATGCCGTATTGAATCTTGTTGTCCATTAGACGGTGCTTCCATGCCAACTCGTAGTTCATCATCCTTTCTGGTTCAAGGTCTTCGTTGGATGGGGGGTAGAGGTACATCTCGCGCATGGAGGGGTTACGGAAACCTTTACTCACCATGGCTTTCAGTTCACCTGTTTCAATCGGACGTACCACAATGCCGCCCTGTGGAATCCATTCCGAACCCGTAATGGAGTGGTGGTCAAGGCGGATACCTGCGTCCATAGTCAACCAGCTGGCGATGTCCTGACGGAAATCCACGTAGCCAGCCACTTCGTTGCGGTGGCTCTTGCCACTTTGTTTGTTGGGGGTGTCCAACACCTCGCCTGTCTCACGGCTCGTATAGTAGGCCTTACCATAGATGTGCTGGTAATCTACTCCAACGGTCAGTCGGTTGCCAGTGAAAAGGTTTGCGCTCTGATACCATGAGATGCCAGTCAGCGCGTCCTTGGAACGGAACAGACGGGACTGGGGATTGCCTCCCTCAGCATATCCATCGTTGATTTTGTGGCGACCGAAATTATTATACACACTCAATGCTCCGCTGGTGCGGTCGTAGTGGTTTTCCACTGCCGCTGTCACTACACCGCGAGTAATCCATTGGTCGGCCTCTAACAGGGGTGAAGTGACACTGCCTGGATAGGAGGCGTTGAAGTGGGTGATGTCGGCATCGGCATAGACGTTCCAGTGGTCTGATAGGTCATATCCCAACTTCACATAGCCGCCATACTGCTCGAAATCCATGCGGGGACGGTGGTTGTCGCTGCGGCTGTACTGGGCGGCCACTGTGGAACTGAAGCGTCCGCTG
>CACYEC010000478.1 GCA_902773225.1 uncultured Bacteroidales bacterium | reverse complement strand
GTCGAAAGAACTCAAGTCAAGATTATCCACCATCGAACACATACTGAACATCTCGGTGAAATCGGTACATTTCGAGGTGTCGAAATGGCTCAAATCGACTGCTGTAAGTTCTAAACACCCATGAAACATTTGAGACATGCTGATGACCTCGCTGGTGTTCAGATACTCCATGCCCTCAATCATGGTCAGAGAGGAGCAGGCATAAAACATTTTCGAGGTGATCTTTAGGCGTGCTTCACTGAAAGAGGGCGTGAACACCACCTTGTGTATTCTGTTGTAAACTTTATCGGTGTACCATGAAGGATAGGCGGATGGATCGTCGCTCAACGAATAGACAAAGCCTGAGTGCTGTTTCTTACGTCCATCGTAATAGAATGTCAGTGTGTTATCTTCCAAAACGGCATAGTCCTCTTTGATGTAATCTTCTATGGGGTAAATGTTGCCGGAGAAATTCCCCCAGCCCTCTTCGGTTATCCAGCCTAAGTTCACATTTAAAATCTCATCATTGAAAAAAGATTCCTGATAATCGGGGATATTTTCTTCTGGCACGTACAAGTTGACATGTTCAATGGAACGTGGGGTGGGGTCGCTGATGCCTCCCTGATGGAAGAAGAAGACGTCGTTGTATTCCCAGACAGGAGGTGTGGTCGCTTTCAGTATGAAGTCTGAGAGATTGGGTAGATCGATGAAAGCGCCTGTGCCGATGGTTTCTACGGTGGAGGGCAGCGTCACCTTGGTCAAGTTGCGGCAACCCTTGAAGGCAAAGTCGCCCACACGGGTCACTCCCTCCGGCAATTCTACCGAGGTGAGGTTGGTGCAAAGACGGAAAGCCAAGTTCGACACACTCGTCACAGGAAAGGGGGCACCATCGACAACGATGGTGGCTGGCACCACCAACTGTCCTGTGGAATATTGAGAAATGCACGCATTGCGCCCCGAACCAAGTGATGCTTCATAGGGGCCGAGGAGGTATTCGGCTTCGATTTCCTCGCCGTTGAGCAGCACCGTGCTGGTCACGACGATATCACCTGCCTTGCAGACGGTGGGAAGGGCAAACAGGAATATGAGGAGATGGATTAACTTTTTCATAATGATAACAAGGTCTTTATTTCGTCATTAGTCCTGATACATTCTTAAAAATTCAGCTTTAAACGTGCTGATATCGCCAGCAGTAGGATGGATTTTGCATTTCGCTAATTTATTGATGTAATATCGCATTTTGTGATCATCATAGAAATAGAAATCACTGCCTTCATCCACGTGGTCTTTTCCTGAAGCCTTGGCCTTCACAATCCAGTCGCCTATGGTGTTGCCTGCACGTTCCCTGTTCTTCTCGGGCACAACCGTGTCGTTATAACTATGGTAGAGGATGATGGGATGCTGGGGCTGCCAACCCATGAGCATGTTGTTGCTTTCCAAAGCGATGTGAAGGTCTTCCATCAGGCCACGGTGAGCGGGGAGGGGAATGCCTGAAGCACTGGTGTAAGTGTCCTTGTTAGCATTGTATAAGGCCTTGAAATAGGCGTACCCTTGTTCGGTGAGTAAATCGACCAGCTTGGCCTTGCCCTCTGATGTCAGAATATCACGGTAATAGTTGGGATTGCCGTCTTTTCCGTTTTCATACAGCGATATCCACGCTTCTGTGATATCATCCGTGCTCTTCTCCTTGGCTGTCAGCCAGTCGATGATGCCAGTCTCAAGGAAGTGGGCTGATAGATAGTCACTTACCTGGTGGCTCTTCATGTAGGGGTTGCTGTCGCACATACCTTTCAGGATAAGAGGAAGCACCACGGGCATGGACATCGTATAACCTGCTATGTCCCTGCCCACATAATACATCAGGGTGGACAGCAAGTCGTAAGGACCGTCGCCACAAATCGAACCTGATAAATGCAATTCATCCGTCAGTCCGTTCTGCTCGATGAAACGATGGGTGGCCAGAGCAACCGAACCTCCCTGGGAGTAGCCTATGGGGATGCTGCGCCATCCGGTGCGGAAGGGATGCCTCACCTCTTCCACCTGGGAAGAACTCTCATAGAGGGCTTTGCCGTAACGAACGGCATCTACCACCTGGCGAGCCGTCAACTCCTGATACAAGTAGGGGTGGGCATTGCTCCTGGTGGTACCATAGCCTTCATAGTCGGGCATAATGACGAGATTGTAAAACGGTCGGCTATTCCCTGGCTCATCGAGCCATAAACCGCTGCCTGCCATGTTCATCAACATGCCTACATCTGAATCGTAGTCACCTTCGGCACTGTATCGAGAAGGACACTGCCTGTTGCTGGTGATGGTGACATGGCAGCCAATGATGATATTGTTGATGCTGTCACAGCCTTCATCTGGCATACAGCACTGACCTGACAGGACAATGGGCTCGCCGTTGGCATTGATGGAAGGATAGTTGTAATTAAACCACCATATATCAAAATACCAATTGCTGTCTTTTTCGTCGAAGTCGGAACCTTCGACTGAGGCGGCACGGCGGCGGGCCATACGCCTCTTGGCTGTACCAACTTGCGTGTTCCATTCTATCCCGGACACCTGCTCGATGGTGTCGGTGAACTGCGTGAGGGAATCTGTCACAAATTCCCGCTTTATGGAAATGGTGGCATGTCTCAAATCCGTGATGGTGGCATCATCGGCGTTGACTTCTGCCGAAATGTCGTTGATGCCCGACTGAGCCCACATTGTAATCGTTCCGAAGAGGAACAGAATGGAGGCGAGCATCCGTTGTGTCCGTTTTTTCATTGTCATATTTAACCAAATGATTTAATGGGGTTTCTATAAATCGTCTTCCTGGAAATCCTGATGATTTCTTTAGTTGAAAGTCCTTTAACTGTCTGACGCTTTAATTCTAAATTGTTCGTAAGAAGT
>CACYEC010000477.1 GCA_902773225.1 uncultured Bacteroidales bacterium | reverse complement strand
CTGGTGAAATCGCCTACAACGACATTCACTTGAGCCACATGGCCCAGGAACTCCGTTATGGTTTCCTCGGTGAGGTTGACTGGGCGATTATCGAGTGTTGCGCCATCGAGGAGGACGGCAAGGTATATCTGACTGCAGCCGGTGGTATTTCCCCCACAGCCGCACGTTTGGCCAAGAAGGGCGT
This sequence comes from uncultured Bacteroidales bacterium, assembly GCA_902773225.1. Lineage (GTDB taxonomy): Bacteria > Bacteroidota > Bacteroidia > Bacteroidales > Bacteroidaceae > RUG11857. The sequence continues at coordinate 3,576 of CACYEC010000477.1, read as the reverse complement.
GTTCATTGAGCTCAACGCCTTCCACAGCCCGAAGTCGATAGGCATTCACGATGTTTATGAGCCACTCGACCCCCCTTACCGTCAGCCCATCCCCATCACCAAGCCCTCAGACCGCATTGGTACCACTTACCTGCAGATCGACCCCAAGAAGATTGTGGGAGTGATAGAGGTGAACATCCCAGATGAGGCCCGTTCATTCAAAGACGCCGACCCAGTGACAGAGAATATCGGCCAGCGTGTGGCAGAATTCCTGATGGCCGACATGAAGCGCGGCATCATCCCCTCCACGTTCCTGCCTCTCCAGAGTGGTGTGGGTTCTACCGCCAATGCCATCCTCGGAGCCCTTGGCAACGACCCAGCCGTGCCCGACTTCAACATCTACACCGAGGTGTTCCAGGACGCCATTGTAGATTTGATGATGAAAGGCAGGGTGAAGAGCGCCAGCACCTGCTCGCTGTCAGTGACGAACGAGGCACTCTACCAGATTTACGACAACATTGACTTCTTCAAGGACAAGCTGGTGCTTCGCCAGTCGGAGATTTCCAACAGTCCTGAGGTTATCCGCCGCTTAGGAGTCATCGCCATCAACACCGCCATTGAGGTGGACATCTACGGTCATGCCAACTCCACCCAGATTTGCGGCAGCAAGATGATGAACGGTATCGGCGGTTCCGGCGACTTCGAGCGCAATGCCTTCCTCTCCATCTTCACATGCCCGTCAGTGGCCAAGGGTGGACTCATCAGTTCCATCGTACCTTTCTGCAGTCACGTAGACCACACCGAGCACGATGTGAACGTCATCGTGACCGAGCAAGGAGTAGCAGACCTCCGCGGCAAATCACCAGTGGAACGCTCTCATGCCATCATCGAGAACTGCGCTCATCCCGACTACAAGCAGTTGCTTTGGGACTACCTGAAGATAGCCGAAAAGGGCCAGTCGCCCCACAAGCTGTCAGCCGCATTCGCATTGCACGACACATTCCTCCGTGAAGGGGACATGCACCTAACCGACCTGTCAAAGTACGTGAAATAATTCCGTTCCACGTTCAACACACCATATCAAACGCCTGACGTGACACTTACGTCAGGCGTTTTTTCATGAAAAGGTCACATTCATCGGTTGTGGTACAGGGATATTCTATTTATCACGAGTTATAGAATTATCGAATTATTATTCTGCTGATATTAAGACTTTTATGGAATTATCGATAAAATCGCAAGCGATTTTTAGAAATTACCTACAAAGAATGTGGGGAAAAAGTGCTACTTTTGCAGAATACATTGGATTGAATTGGATTAAGTGTCTATTCCTCGTACTTTGTGTTTGGTAGCAAACCAGTCACGTTGATGCCACAGATATCCACTACCCATTTCAAAAAGTAGTCGCTCACTCGATATGGAAATATTAATAGGCAACTTCCTCGCATACTTGCTGTTCTTCCTGTGCTTGCTACATTTCAACAAGTACAGGTTGAACGTCCAGTCGTTTGTTGCGCTCAGTTTCACTATCGAGGCCTTTCTCGGCTACTATACCTTCAAGACAGGCATTTATCAGAAGACATTCGGCTATAAGGATGTGACCACGCTTCCTGTTGCACCATATATCTTGTGCCTGTTGATGATAGTGATGCTCGTTCATCCCCTAAGGCATGTAGAGACCATCAAAAAGATGGAGACAAACAACAGCGTTGCCATCAGCGAGAGATGGCAAAACTACCTATCCTTCCTCTTCCTTGGTTTAGTGGGTCTCTATTTCTATATGAACCAGTTGCTGGTGAGCCAGCGTTCGGAGTTTGTGGAATACGACGAGATTTACGAGAACATGGCATCTGGAAATTTTGAAAAGTTCAGTTCACCCATCCTCAACACCATCTATTTCCGCCTCATCACTCTCATCCGACTTCTGAGCCCGTTTGTCTATTATTTCCAGTTCTCCATCCTTTCGAAGAAAAAGAAGAACGAGAGCAAATGGCTTCCTGTGGTGTTGATTTTCAGTTCCTTCATCCTTTCAGTATTTCCAGACATCAGGTCCGCCAGTCGCGGTGCCATGTACTTCTCGGCCATGCAGTTGTGCTTCTTCATGTTCATCTATTTCAAATCGTTCACCCGAGGTGTGAAGATAGTGACGGTGACAGCAATAGCCGGTTCGATGTTGTTGCTTGTTATCTTCTCCATGGCCATCTCCTATTCTCGGTTTGGTGAGGGCAAGGAAGGCAACGAGCAGATATTCAGATATTTTGGAGAGCCTTATCCCAATCTGGGTTTCAATGTATGGAACAAGGACATCCGTCATCCATACGGTAAACGCTTTTTCCCTCGTCTGACCACAGGTCGTGACATCAGTTTTTCGGGACGTGAGGACAGGTTCACCTACTGGGAACGCCAAGTAGGCATCCCGATGCTGAACATGAAAACCATCTTTGGCGACCTATATGTGGAATTTGGAGTGATAGGCTCTTTTGCAGTAGTGATTCTTTGGTTGCTACTGCTGCGTTACTGCCTGTACAAGGCCCGAGGCGATGCCCTTGCCACCGTTGTATTCTTGTATTACAACTACGACATCGTGGTGTATGGACTCTTCAACAACCACCTGTCTGAGGACACACTCAAAGAGTTCTGCTACTCCATTATCATCATCCTCGTCCTTCGGTTTGTGGCACACAAGATGAAAGAGAAGAACGACTTGAACAGATACCTCGCTGAACGTCACAGACGAGGGCGTTACGGATATTATTACTACAGCGACAACGACACCAAAGACAAGCAATGAGAGAGGAAGCCTATTTCTATCCCCCCCGGCCAAAAACCGGCTATGCGAACCCCTACTGCCTGCACTTCAAGGAGGCGTTGGCGTTGAAGTACGAGGTGGCAGAAAGCGACAACCGCCCCGTGAAGGGCCAGTTGTTGTCCTTGCTTTGTCATGCATTCCGTTCAGATGTGTATTTCTTGAACTGGATTGAGAATGTGGGTGTGGGACGTAAGCGAATGTTGCGCACATGGATAACGCTATTTTGTCTGACCGTCATGAGATGGAGGCGCACCCGTATGGTGTGGATTCTCCATAACATCCATCCTCATGAGGGGGAGAATGAAAGTACGAAGTCCATCAAGAAATGGTTGTTCCGTCATGCCGACCTTATCATCGCCCATTCGCAAGAAGCGGAGGAATACGCCCGTTCCCATACTTCGCGCAAGGTGCTCTTTGTGCATCATCCTGTCACTCCGATAAGATTGAAGAATGACAGCACCCTCGAAAAGGATAGCCCCAGCGATGTGTTTATCTGGGGCAGTATCCATCCATATAAGGGCGTTGGGGAATTTGTGTCATTGTCTCGTTTACAGGAATCCGGTCTGCGTGTGAAGATAGTCGGCCGTTGCCAGAATCCAGATTTAGCCAAGCAAATTGCAAGTTGCTGTGGTGAAAGGATTACTTTCGAAAACCGCATGGCGAGCTTTGAAGAGATTGCCTTTCATATCAAAGCCAGCCGTTACGTGTTGTTCCCCTATATCGACAGTGGCTTTTCCAGTTCTGGTGCCCTAATCGACACACTCATGTTGGGAGGCACACCCTTAGCG
>CACYEC010000476.1 GCA_902773225.1 uncultured Bacteroidales bacterium | reverse complement strand
TAGAGAACGTCATTACTTGTTTCGTTCATAATAATGTGTTTTAGTTGTTGAAGTGTGATAAAAACTGATGTCGTGTGCAAATTTCTCTTTTTTTTTTATAATTATCAAACATTTCACAATATTTTTTGGATAAAAAAGAATCATTCTTGAAAAATCATTCCTCTTTCAATTTTTTTGTTTAATTTTGCACGAAAGTAGAAAAAAGAGTTTTTTGAACAATGATTAACCGAATATTGATTCGTTTGAAGGTTGTACAGTTAGTTTACGCCTTTTATTTGAACGGTAATGACAATCTGGAAAAAGCTGTTAAGGAGTTGAACTTCAGCCTTTCCAAGGCATACGAATTGTATAATTATCTGTTGTTGCTTATGGTAGCCATCACCCGCTACGCTATGGAGAAGGTTATGAAGAAAGAGAAAATGAACCAAGTGACCCATACGGATGCCCCTATCAGCCATAAGTTTATCGATAATCGCTTTATCATCCAACTCGAGCAGAATAAATCACTTAAAGAATATGTGGAGAACCAGCATCTTGACTGGAGCGCTCACAACGACTATCTGAAGTATCTTTATGATCAGATAGTGGAGAGTGATATATATAAGGAATACATGTCGTCGACGGACTCTTCCTATCAAGCGGACCGTGAATTGTGGCGCAAAATCTACAAGAACATCATAGCCAAGGACGAGCGACTTGATGATTTGCTTGAGGAGAAGAGCTTGTACTGGAACGACGACCGTGCGACTGTCGATACATTTGTTCTCAAGTCGATCAAGCGATTCGAGGAGCGTGAGAAATCCAATCAAGAACTTCTGCCCGACTTCAAGGACGAAGAAGACAGGGATTATGCAGAGCGCTTGTTCCGCAACAGCATCCTTAAAGAAGAAGAATACAGGACTCTTATCCGTCAGAATGTGAAGAATTGGGAGTTCGACCGACTGGCATTCATGGATGTGGTCATCATGCAGGTGGCCTTGGCCGAGTTGATGTCGTTCCCAAATATTCCTTTGTCGGTAACCATCAATGAATTTGTGGAAATCGCCAAGTACTACAGCACTCCCAAGAGCGGGTCGTACGTGAATGGCATTATTGATGTTGTGGCCAAGAGACTTCAGAGAGAGAACAAGATTTTCAAATCCTGAGCCAGTCCTCTACGTTAGGCGTTTCCAAGTGTTAAGAGCCTCATATCCTTATACAGACAATAAGAACAATCAATAAACTATAGTTATTATGCTGACAATAAACCTTTTGCAAGCCCAGGCACAGGGCGGTGGTGGTATGGAGCTGATCCTGATGATTGTGATCATGTTCGCCATTCTTTATTTCTTCATGATCCGTCCACAGAACAAACAGCGCAAGAAACTCCAGGAATTCCAGAACAGCCTGAAGGCGGGCGACCAGGTGATGATTTCTGGTGGAATCTGGGCCACGGTAAAAGACACCAATCCCGAGAAGAGTTTTGTCACAGTGGAGATTTCCAAGGGAGTCTGCATTGATGTGGAGCGTGCTGGTGTCTATGCTCCTGGTCAACAGGACCAGGCTGGCCAGCGTTAGGCTTCAGAACTATTTTTCTTCCCTACACGAGGCAGACAAATGACATTGGGCAAGTACAGCAGGGTTCTACGCCCGCTGCTGAGCATCATCAGGAAAATCAGAGGGCTCCGTTATCCGGAAGTGAATCGTGAGCTCTCTCTCTTTCTTGTTTTTCTCCTTGTTTCCATTGTCTTCTGGTTTCTGCAGGTTTGTAGGGAGGAAACGAAGTATGAAATCAATTACGCTCTGAACATCACAAACATCCCCAAGAACGTGATTATCACGAGCGATGTGCCCGACTCCATCAAGGTGTCGGTATCCGATTACGGTTTCAAAATTCTCGAGTATTTCATCTCTTCGAAGGATCAGTATCGAATAGACGTAGACTTCGCTAAAATGACCAATTCCAGTTCTTGGAAAGTGTCGGGTGGTGGTGTGTTTACTGTCGATAATTCCAATTTACGGCGAATAGTGGGCAAGACATTGAATAGTTCGTCGAAGATGTTGTCGATTACTCCCTCGTCCCTTGATGTTTATTATTCCACTGGAGAAAGCAAGCGTGTTCCTGTCGTGTTCAACGGAACGGTGAAGGCGGCCCAGCAGCATATCATCCGTGGCATGAAACTTCAGCCCGACTCGGTGGACATCTATTCCACCTATTCCCAGCTCGACACCTTGCACGTGGTCTATACAGATTATTCCACGTTCAAAGACCTTGAGGACTCGTTGCACACACAGGTGAAAATGCAACAAATGACGGGTGTCAAGGTGGTGCCAGGAAGTGTCACGCTGGATGTGGCCGTTGATCTCATTACAGAAAAGAAATTGTCTGTTCCCATCTTGGCGGAGAATATACCTGAGAATCTGGTTTTGAGGACTTTCCCCGTGAGATGCGAGGTGGTATTCCAGGTGAGTGCCACCGATTTCGATAATGTGAAAGAAGAAGATTTCTTGATATTGGTGGATTACAATGCAGTGAAAGACGATGGTGAGCGTTATCCCATCCGTTTGGTTTCTTATCCCGACAACGTGATGAACGTGAGGGTCAACCCGAAAACGGTTGAATGTATTGTGGAGGAACTGGCCAACTGACGTACATCGGAACATGGGCAATAAGGTGTTGAAAGTAGGTGTTACTGGAGGAATAGGCTCTGGCAAATCGTATGTGTGCGCTTTGTTTCGTGAAAAGGGCTTCCCTGTTTATCATTGCGATGAACAGGCCAAACGCCTGATGGTGGAAGATGCTCAACTGGTAGGTAGTCTCAAGGCCTTGGTTGGTAATGATGCCTATCTTCAGGACGGGACGCTGAACAAGAAGGTGGTTGCCTCCTTCCTGTTCTCCGACGCCGGCAATGCCCAGAGGATAAACCATCTCGTGCATCCCAGGGTGAAAGATGATTTCCTGCAATGGTTGGACCGTCAGACCGCTTCTGTGGTCTTCATGGAGTCGGCCATACTCTTTGAGTCGGGTTTTGAATCGCTGGTGGATACAACCCTTATGGTTTTCGCTCCCCTACAGGTACGTCTCCAACGTGTGATGCAACGTGACGCTATAACAGAGGAAGTGGCCATGAGTCGAGTTAAGGCACAAATGGATGAGCAGGAAAAACTCCGCAAGGCAGATTTGCTGGTCATCAATGACGGCACGAGTGATTTGGAGTCGCAAATCAACGAGACGATAGCTTTTCTGACCGCCCCATCGGAAGGTAGCGGAAGCGTTATCGAAGACAGATAGGACGTGTATATATGGTAATACAATAAATATAAAAATAAAAGAAGAATAGACAACATAACAAACAACTGATATGCTAAAAATGATTTTGGCCATTTCGGGAAAACCTGGCCTTTATAAATTGGTATCCCGTGGTAACAAGATGCTGATTGTTGAATCGCTCGACGCTACCAAAAAACGTCAGCCAGCATACGCTGCCGACAAAATCGTGTCGTTAGGCGACATCTCCATTTATACTGATGACGACAAGGAAGTGTCGTTGGCTTCCGTCCTCCAGTCGGTGAAAGACAACTATGAGGGCAAAGTGGTGGACATCAATTCCAAGAAGGCTAATTCAGCCGAAATCATCGCTTTCTTCGAGAAGGTGCTTCCCAATTACGACCGTGATCGTGTACGTGTGAGCGACATGCGCAAATTGCTTTCATGGTACAACATCCTCATTGAAAGTGGAGAGGATGATTTCTCGGAAGAGAAGATGGAAGGAGAGGAAACTCAGCCAGAGGCAGAGTCAGCCGAGTAAACACTGTTGAATAGTAAAAGGCGGGGGCGCATTCCATTGATGCGTCCCCGCCTTTGTTAGTTGGACTTGTTATATCCGTTGAATTAGTTAAAAAGAGTAGGACTATAATGCTTGGTTTTAGTTTGTGAAAACCAGTTGTCCGTTGACGGCATCCACCACGATGGGGTGGGTTGCATCCACTTCTCCGGCAAGCAGTTTCTTGGAGAGGTCGTTGAGGATGAGTCGCTGTATCACTCGTTTCACAGGTCGCGCGCCAAATTCGGGGTCATAGCCAGCGTCGGCGATGAAATCCACGGCAGTGTCGGTCACGGAGAGTTCGACGTTGTTGTCTGCCAGCATCTTCTTGACGGCGTTGATTTGCAGCGTCACGATTTGTCGTATCTCGTCCTTTGAAAGCGGTGTGAACATGATGGTCTCGTCGATACGGTTGAGGAACTCAGGCCTTATGGTCTTTTTCAGCATTTCCATCACTTGCGCTTTTGCATTGTCGAGAATCTGCTCCTTTTTGCGGTTGAGTTCAGCGGGGGTCATGCCACTGTTCTCCAGATTGTGGAGTTTCTCGAACTCCTCGCGTATCATCATGCTGCCCATATTGGAGGTCATGATGATGATGGTGTTCTTGAAGTTGACCGTCCGTCCCTTGTTGTCGGTGAGTCGTCCGTCGTCGAGCACCTGCAGCAGGATGTTGAACACGTCGGGAGGCGCCTTCTCGATTTCGTCGAACAGCACTACAGAGTAG
>CACYEC010000475.1 GCA_902773225.1 uncultured Bacteroidales bacterium | reverse complement strand
ATCAGCAATGGCGCAGTTCAATACACTGTGAACGTCAACCCAGCCAAGGTTTATGTCATCGGTGCAGCCGCTGGTGGCGAATGGTCGATGCAGGACGCATGGGCATTCACAGCTCCTGCTGATGCGGGCGAATGGGTTTCTCCTGCCTTCACTGGTAGTGGCGAGCTCCGTCTGTTTATCGACTGCGGCATCGACTGGTGGAAGACTGAGTTCACCATCAAGTCCGACGCTTCACTCTTCTACCGAAACGTCGATATCCCTGCCAACTGGGCAGATAACGTAGGTGCTGATTATTCTTGTCAGGTTAATCCTGGACAGAAGGCTTATATCAACTTCACTGCCGGTACAGGCCGAGTAGAGTAAATTAGGGTAGGGAAGGCGGTACGCCAACAACGAACCGCTTTCCACTCCATGCTAAACCTTAACAAAAATAAGAACAAGATATGAAAAAGATATTTTTATATTCGATGATGCTTTCCGCGGCTTTCATTACTGTGGGATGTAGCGACGACTACGTGGACTGGGCCAACCCACAGGCTAATGACCCTGAAGAGCCACGTAGCGCTGTCGAGGTCACTATCGCACCTGCTGAGGCTTTTGTAGAGGGCGACAATGCCGACACCATTCGCATTGCCACACTGCTTGCCGCAGTGCAGGACAACAACACTGCTATTGAGGGCTTTGAACTGAAGTCACTTACGCTCTTCGGCAACGAAGTACCTGGATTCCTCGACGGATATACACTCTGTGTCCACAATGAGGATATACGTCCCGTCGTCACGCAACACTTCCAGAGCCGCGCTGCTCAGCCTCGTGAACTCGACTTCAAGTTCACTTACGGAGTGCAATTCATTTCTGGTGAGTCCGCTTTGATGGTAAGCGAAGCAAAATCTTCTTACACCCCTATGGCCACTCCCGCAATCGATGCCAAGGGATATGCCATGCTCGGTCAGTGGCAGGGATGGAATCCCGCTGAACCTACAGTCATGACACAGATTGACGACCATACCTTCCAAGCTTCTGTAATCACTGGCGAAGGAGACAACTGGTACAAGTTCTATCCTATGTCCGCTTTCGATGGTGAGGGCAATGTGAATTGGGACGCTAACCTCGGATGCGCTGTGAATGGCGACAACTCGCTCTTCAACTATGTCATCTGGCCCGGCGACTACACAGGTGTGGAGACTCCTGTCATCTCTGGTGCAGGGGCATGGCTCATCACACTCGACATGCTCAACATGACCTTCTCAGTGGTGGTTGACAGAGACAATCCTTACTACAAGAACACCTACCTCTATATGGTTGGAGGAGTGCAGGGATGGAATGGCGACGCTGCTTCTGGCAAGACCTGTCTCTTCTATCCGCAGAACAAGACCACATTCTCCTATACCACCAAATGGACAGGAGCATGGGACCTCAAGTTCTGGGAAGACAATGACTTCGGCAACTGGGATCTGGCCTACGGCTGTCCTAACGATGGTGACAACTCCTACAGCGGAGAACTCACCAACAGCGCCGCTGGTGCCATCTCCGCTCCAAGTGCAGAGTATTACACCCTCACAGTGGATCTCGGTACATACACCTACACTTGGACTAAACTCGACAACCAGGAACCCGCTGAATTCTCCAGCGTATCGCTTATCGGCGACTTCAACGGATGGACTGGCGACATCGACCTCAGACAGGTAACTCCGCACAACTGGTACGTTACTAATGCGGTAGTTACTGATGGAGGACTGAAGTTCCGTGCCAACCATGACTGGGGAACCAACTGGGGAGCCGGAATCAGCATTGCCGACACTTACTACGGAACGGGCGTCAACAATGGCGATAACATCTATGTTCCCGAAGGTACATACGATGTTTATCTCAACGACATCACTGGCGAATTCGCTTTTATAGCGAAGTAAAAACAGCGTGATTATTTTATTTTGAGAAGGGGAGGGCAGTGATGTCCTCCCTTTTTTTGAATTGTTGTTTCAGCTCCCCTCCTCTCTAAAGGGAGGGGCAGGGGTGGGGTGTTTCTCATGATTCCGATTATCCGATTAAACGATTATCCGTTTGAACGTTTATCCGATTATTCGTTTATCCGATTAAACGATTATCCGAAAAAACATAATATTGTTATAACGACAATTCAACGAAAAATCGCTAATTTTGCACCAAATTTCACAAACACACAATCTTATGGCATCAAAATTAAGATTCAAGGTCGTTGACGACGCGTCCAGCCGAAAACCCGTGAACGTGGAAGTACCCAAGGAAAGACCTTCCGAATACTTCGGCAAATACGTCTTCGACCGAAAGAAGATGTTCAAGTATCTCCCATCCAAAGTCTATGAGAAAATGTGCGACGTCATCGACAACGGCGCGCCTTTCGACATCACCATCGCTGACGCTGTGGCAGAAGGCATCAAGACCTGGGCCATGGAACTTGGCGTCACTCACTACACCCACTGGTTCCAACCACTCACCGAAGGAACTGCCGAGAAGCATGACGGATTCGTCGAGCATGACGGTAAAGGTGGTATGGTAGAGGAGTTCTCTGGAAAACTACTCGTGCAGCAGGAACCCGATGCTTCGTCTTTCCCCAGTGGGGGCATCCGAAGCACTTTCGAGGCTCGTGGCTATTCCGCATGGGACCCAACTTCGCCTGTATTCGTCATCGACGACACATTGATGATACCCACCATCTTCATCTCCTACACGGGAGAGGCACTCGACTACAAGGCTCCGCTCAAGAAAGCGCTCTATGCCGTCGACCGTGCAGCTACTGCCGTTTGCCATTATTTCTATCCCGATGTGAAGAAGGTCGTCACAAACCTCGGATGGGAGCAGGAGTACTTCCTCGTCGATGAAGCCCTCTATGCCACACGGCCCGACCTCGTGATGACCGGACGAACTTTGCTCGGACACGATTCCGCCAAGAACCAGCAGATGGACGACCACTACTTCGGATCCATTCCCGACCGCGTGGAGAACTTCATGCGCGATCTGGAAATCAAGTCGCTCGAACTGGGCATTCCTTGCAAGACACGACACAACGAGGTCGCCCCCAACCAGTTCGAACTCGCCCCCATTTTCGAAGAGTGCAACCTTGCCATCGACCACAATATGCTCATCATGATTCTCATGCGCCGAATCGCAAGGAAGCATGGATTCCGCTGCCTACTGCACGAGAAACCATTCAATGGCGTCAATGGATCGGGCAAGCACAACAACTGGTCGCTTTCTACCGACACGGGCATCCTTCTACACGGACCAGGAAAGAACGCCCTCGACAATCTCCGTTTCGTCACCTTCGTCACGGAGACGCTCAAAGCCGTACATGACCATAACGGACTGCTCAAAGCATCCATCATGAGTGCCACTAACGCACATCGACTGGGAGCCAACGAGGCACCACCCGCCATCATTTCTTCTTTCCTCGGAAAGACTGTCTCATCCATTCTCGACCATATCGAGAACTCCACTAACGACGAGGACATCAGCATCGCCGGAAAGGTGGCCATGCGACTCGATATTCCGTCCATTCCTGAACTGCTCATCGACAACACCGACCGCAACCGCACGTCGCCCTTCGCTTTCACTGGCAACCGTTTCGAATTCAGGGCTGTCGGTAGCGAGGCGAACTGTGCCAGTGCAATGATTGCACTCAATACCGCTATGGCTGAGGCGCTCACAGATTTCAAGAAACGGGTCGATCTGCTCATCGAAATGGGAGAGGCCAAGGAAAGCGCTATTCTGAAGGTCGTCAGAGAAGACCTCAAGGCTTCTAAAGCCATACGCTTCGATGGAAACGGATACTCCGACGAATGGAAAGAGGAGGCAAAGAAACGTGGACTCGACTGTGAGACCAGTTGCCCCATTATCTTCGACCGTTACCTCGATGAGTCAAGTGTTCGTATGTTCGAGAGCCAGAAGGTGATGACGCGTTTCGAACTCGAGGCTCGAAACGAAATCAAATGGGAAACTTACATCAAACGAATACAGATTGAGGCGCGTGTCTTCGGTGACCTATGCCTCAACCACATCATTCCAGTTTCCACTCGCTACCAAAGCGCGCTCATCGACAATGTACACAAGGTGAAGGAAATTTTCTCAGAGGAGAAGGCTTGCAAAATCACAGCAAACAACATCGACATCATCGAGAAAATCTCAGAGCATCAGTCGTTCATCATTGAGAATGTCGATAAGATGGTCGAGGCGCGTAAGGTCGCCAATCGCATCGACGACTGCCGTGAACGCGCCATTGCCTACCACGACAATGTGGAGCCCTTCCTCGATTCCATACGTTATCATGTCGATAAACTCGAACTCATGATTGACGACGAGATGTGGCCCTTGCCCAAATACCGAGAGTTGCTTTTCATCCGATAAAAACAAAAAAAACGCTTTGACTCAATGCCAAAGCGTTTTTTTATTTTTATTTTTATTATCTTATTTTCTTAATTCTTAATTCTTAACTCTTAATTGAATAAGTATTTTTCTTAATTCTTAATTCTTAACCCACATTGCAGATGAGTCAACTATTCATTGTTAATTTTTGTTGTCAAAAACGTCATATTCCCATGT
>CACYEC010000474.1 GCA_902773225.1 uncultured Bacteroidales bacterium | reverse complement strand
CGCGCACGACGACCACACCAGCATCCTCTCCTACAACAACGAGAACTCACTGGCCTGCGTGCTGAACATCGCCTACTACTATGCCCGCAACGAATACATCATCCACAGAGAGCTTGCTTCAGGCAAGGGTTTCGCCGACTTGGTGTTCATTCCGCGCAAGCATGTCGATAAGCCCGCCATGGTGGTGGAACTGAAATACAACAAGGACGCCGACACCGCCATCAACCAAATCAAACGTAAGCAATACCCCAAGAAACTGGCCGAATACACAGGCAGTCTCTTGCTTGTGGGCATCACCTATGACAAACAAGCAAAGACGCATGAGTGCCTTATAGAAAGCATCTGATTTTGCTTCTTTCCCTAAAAATCACAATCTTTATCCCGACAAACTTATTTATCAGGATTGCCATATATTAACACCGCAAACAAACCAACATTTGATTATTTATGAGAACATTAGCATTCATTTGCACGGCATTGATGGCGTTATGCCTCACGTCATGTGCGCAGAAAAAAGAGAACAAAGAGATGAAGAAAGTATTAGTGGCTTATTTCTCGGCATCGGGTGTCACCAAGGCTGCCGCTGAACAATTGGCTGAGGTGGCGGGAGCCGACCTGCATGAAATCAAACCTGCCCAACCGTATTCTGAAGCCGACCTCGACTGGAGAGACTCGCTTTCACGTTCTTCCATTGAGATGAAGGACAAGAGTTCCCGTCCGGAAATTACCGACAAGATTGCCAACATGCAAGACTACGATGTGGTCTATGTCGGTTTTCCCATCTGGTGGTACACCGCTCCGACCATCGTCAACACTTTTATGGAGGCATACGACTTCAACGGCAAGACCGTTATTCCGTTCGCCACATCAGGAGGCAGCAACATCGATAAAGCCTGTGAAGACTTGAAAGCCGCCTATCCAAACGTGAATTGGAAAGAAGGCAAACTGCTGAACGGAGTTTCCAAGCAAGACATGGAGGCTTGGGTTAAAGAATGACAATTCTCACCAAGTAAACCATCCTTGAATCTGCTCGAAAAAGTCTATTTTATGCTTTTGCCCTTACAGAGCCTTATTCTAACTCGCTGATTATCACCCAGGGTGGTTCATAGTCCTATTTGGACCATTTATAGTGGATTCATCCTTTCCTTTATTATTAATTTCCAAAACTTTCGGTACATGCAAAGATTGATTTCCATCTTGATAAGCCTGTTGATTGCCTTCAACAGTAATGCGCAGTTTAAGGATTTTCATATCCTTGGTGGTGAGTTGAGCAACTCTGCAGCGACATCGGTAGACGACATCGAAGAGGTGCTGCCGCGGATGAAGCGATTAGGGCTGAACACGGTGTTGGTGCCCGTCTATTGGGAACTCATGGAACCCATAGAAGGTCAGATGGATTTCGCACTGGTTGACCGTACCATCGACGTAGCTCGTGAACTGGGTCTGAAAATCGTGCCGCTTTGGTTTGGGGCTTGGAAGAACTCCATGTCGTGCTATGCGCCTGCATGGTTCAAGCGCGATGTGAAGCGGTTTCCAAGAGTAAAGACTGCCGAAGGCAAACCTTTGGAGATTGCATCTTGTTTCAGCGACAACGTACTGCAAGCCGATTTGAAGGCCTTCTCTGCCCTTATGCAACATATCGCTGAGAAAGACCCACAACGCAATGTGGTCATCATGATGCAGATAGAAAATGAGATTGGTATGCTGGAATCGGCGCGCGACCACTCACCACTGGCTGAGAAAGCCTATCGCCAACAGGTGCCACTGACATTAATCAAGGCTTTGGACATCAAGAAACAAGGTACTTGGGCTGAGGTCTTCGGCACTGACAATTATGCCGACGAGAAGTTCATGGCCTGGCACTATGCCTGTTATGTGGAGCATCTGGCCAAGGCCGCAAGGCAAATTCACGACATGCCTCTCTACGTGAACGCTGCGATGAACAGCCGAGGACGTAAACCTGGCGAATACCCTTCGGCCGGTCCGCTGGCACATTTGGCTGACATTTGGAAGGCTGGCGCTCCCAGCATCGACATTCTCGCTCCCGACATCTACGATACGGGTTTCAAGTCGTGGACTGCACAATATGCTATGCCTTTACGGCCACAGGAAAACGGCGCATCGGGTATCGGAGGCAAGGTGAAGAACCGCCTTTTCATACCAGAGAGCCGTTGCTGTGAGAACAGTGGTGTACGTGCCATGTATGCATTCGGTGAACACCAAGCACTTGGTTTCTCACCTTTCGCCATCGATCAGGCTTCGCCCAAGGAAACAACGTCGGTGACTAAAGCATACGCCCTTTTGTCTCAGGTTTTCCACTTGAGACCGCAAAACTCATGGGGACTGCTATTCGACCAAGAAGACCGTGAGCGGGTCATCGATGACGAAGGCGTGGTGATGACCTGCCGTCATTATTTCACCTTGCCTTGGGATTCACGCGCCACAGATGGTTCAACATGGTTGGAAGGCGGTGCCATGATCATCCGTCTGGGCAAGTATGACTATGTGTTAGCAGGTAGCGGTGTAGTCATCGACTTCAAAACTCGCACAGAGAAACAGCAGGAGCAACAGAAAAAATTAGGAGAAGACGGTTTTGCAGAGGCGGGTACAAATTCCTCATCGTCCGCATCCCAATTTTCAGGCTCTCGTTTGGGACTCTTATCCGTCGATGAAGTCACCATTGACGAACATGGCCAGATGCAATTCCTTCGCCGACATAATGGCGACCAAAGCCACCAAGGCCGTCATGCCCGCATCAGCGTCGGAGATTGGAAAATCCTCCATATCAAACTTTATGAATACCGTTAGCCATGGATCATTGGCCGGTCAATGGGGTCCCCTTTTCTTCGATGTATTGACCACTGAACTTCATTGACATTTCTATACAGACAACTTTGACAATAGAATTGCCATCACCTCACGAATGTTTCGTCGGTAGTGAAGAGAGTTTTTCAGCCTTAAGGTGCCTGTTTCCAAATAGGCTTTTTTGTTCACTTCAAGCATCATCGACTGGTAAAGGAAGGGACAGTCTGGAGTTTCTGAATTGCTGTACGGATTGTTGATGCCCACCTTATAACCATTTTCTTCAAAGAGATTCACTGCCATCTCAATTGTTTCTTTGTCTGGTTGAGACCAGTCCTCGTTGAACCCAATGCATACATCCACATCACTCATCTCACTGGGAAAAGAGTGACAGTCGAGAAGCAATGCGCCTTCACGAAGGTGACATCTCAGTCTCTGTTGATGCCAATGCCATAAACCAAGGAGCATACGTTTGCTACGTTCCGGAACCGTCCGGGTGTAACCATCAAAACTGCGGTATACTATCCCCTGCCCCAATTGCTCCAATGGGTCATTCCACAATCTTTCCGCATCGACGATGAATCTTGAATAAGGGAAACGTACAGTTCGTATCCCTTCGCTCTTATAGCCATGGAAGAGAAAATCGGTGTGCCAGTCCGTCCATTTCAGCACAATCTCATTAATGAATCGTTCATCAATGTTCCAAAAACTCAATTGATTATCATACAAACCTTCTATCGAGGCATGTGGTTCGTTAAGAACAATCCGTGTGTATTGCATGTCGTTATTTTTTAGTTAATGCTCTACTTAACTCGCATCATCTTACCACCGTGGCATAACGTAAACTCGGTTGGTGTGCATTGAAGCACTCTTGATGCAAATATCAAGTGCAAAGATAATCATCTCATTCCAATTGAACAAATCAACGTCCACATTTTTGTATCATCGTCTTCAAGTTCACCGTATTTACCTGCGGTGAATCGCTGGGCGCTTATATCACGATTTACCTGCGGTGAATCGCTGGACGCTCGGAAAAATTGAAATAATTTTCATTTTTCTCTCGCTTATATCACGATTTACCTGCGGTGAATCGTTGGACGCTCGGAAAAATTGAAATAATTTTCATTTTTCTCTCGCTTATATCACGATTTGAGATAGGATGTTGATAACTTTGCAAATACAACCAATTGATGCGAACATGAAAACGACTGATAAGTTCAAAGAGTATATATGGCTTTTAAACACCATCCGCAGAGCACGTAGGATAACGTTCGAAGAAATCAATGAGAAATGGGTGGAGACGGATATGAGTGGGGGCGTAGAACTGGCTAAGGCAACATTCCACCGCCATAAAGATGCCATTCAAGACATCTTCGGCATCTTTATTGAATGTGATTGCAAGAACGGATACAAGTATTATATAGGCAACGAAAATGTGCTTCGTGAGAATACCGTCCAGAACTGGATGTTATCCACGCTTTCGGTCAACAACATCATCAGCGAGAGTCTTTCTCTGCAGAAACGTATTTTGCTGGAGCCTGTTTCCTACGAAGGTGATTATCTGCCCAAGGTGATAGAGGCGATGAAACGGAATGTACGCATCGCCGTGAAATACAGGAAATACGGTGACGAGGCGCCACGTGAACTGACCTTCGATCCCTATTGTCTGAAGATGTACCGTCAACGGTGGTATGTGCTTGGACACTTCATGAAGAAAGTGGAAAACGGTGAAATCATAGAGTATTTCGGCATGTTCTCCTTCGACCGTATCGAGGAGATGAAACTCACCGATGTCAAGTTCCAGATTGACCCCGACTTTGACGCCCAATCCTACTTCCAAGATTGTTTCGGAGTGCTTTCTGGCGACGGGACGGAACCTGAACGGATTGTCATCAGGGCTTTCGGATTTGAGAGTTATTATCTGAAGGACTTACCCCTGCACAAAAGCCAGCGGGAAATAGGGCATGGGGATAACTATACGGACTTCGAACTATTCATGCGGCCGACCTTGGATTTCAGCGGACATCTGTTGAGTCGCAGCAATCAAATCAAGGTGCTGTCACCCCAATGGCTCGCCGACGAGATTTACAACATGCACATCAATGCCGCCCTCTTATACGAACCTGAGGAAGATTGAAACGAATAGATGCATCGCTATACTTTCTCAGTTCAGACATTCGATGACGTTGTTATTAGATTCAAGGTAATTTCTAAAAATCGCTTGCGATTTGATCTATAATTCCATAAGATTCTTAATATCAACAGAATAATAGTTCGTGATAAATAGAATATCTCTCAAATGTTATTAAAAAAATGACGAATTGTTTATTTAAATATATGATAAAGATATGTTAGGAGCAATTATTGGTGATATCGTCGGCTCAATCTACGAGTTTGACAATATAAAGACAAAAGACTTTCCTTTTTTCGAGGACAGAATGGAATACACAGACGATAGTGTT
>CACYEC010000473.1 GCA_902773225.1 uncultured Bacteroidales bacterium | reverse complement strand
CATCTCCGTGAGGATTTGCACCCAAATCCATCCACATCCAAAAATCAATCTTCAATCTATCTATTACTTAACCAAAATCTTAGTCGTCATGACGCGTCCGTCGCTGAGTTTCTGCCTACGGATGTTCACACCCTTCTTCGGTGTGTCAATCTTGGCACCCGAAATGCTGTAATACTCTGTGGAAGTCACAAGAGCGGCATTGGTCTCAGGCATTCTGATACCCGATGCTTGGTCGATGGTCATGTCGGAGAGCACGAACACGTAATTGGGTGTTGGTGTTGTAGCCACCTTGTCGTAAGGATTGTTCCAAGAGAAAGAGGAATTCCAGTAGAGTCCGTCCTCATTCATGATGGCCATGGCCTCGTCGTCGGCATTGTACTTGAAGAAGCGGAAAGCGGGTGCGGCCTGCTCGTTCATCGAAGTCTCCACATATCCAGCCACAGTCACATATCCGAATTCGTCATAGATGGAAGTCTGTTCCACCGAGTAAGTAATCTCGTCGCCAGTCAGTTCGTCGTATTCGCCTGTAGGAATCTGCTTGGTGATTTTCTTGAAGGTGAAGGTCCAACTGTACTCAGATATTTCAGCGCCATTCTTGGTGGCGTCAGCCACAACTCCGTCATAGTTGGTGAATGCGGCATAATAGTTGGAACCATTAGCGTTCTTGTTCTTGCGTGTGAGGTACTTGTCGGTGTCAATCACATTGATGGCATATGTGCCTTCAATAAACACCTCGTATGGCATACGCGATGCCACGAAAGTCTCGGAGGCATTGTTGAGCGCGATGGCCTGCAGATCCATATTATATTGAGTGTCGCCATTGGTTACCATAGCCTGGGCAGTCTCTATCAAAGCAAGAAGTTCGTTATAGAGTTGCTCGGAATACATACCGCCTTCGCTGCCAACCTTGTCCTTGTAGGTGTCAATCACGTCCTGTGCCGTTGCAATGGCCTCGTTGAGCGCGGTCGGGTCGCCTATGGTGTAAGAGTCGAAGAGGTCTATGCCACTCTCCTGTGCATATTCGAGTGTGAAAGGAGTGTTCTCGTCGAGCATGGAGCAAACCATCAGTTGGGTGATTTGTGTGCCGGCGCTGGAGTTGCGGTTGGTGGTATAGCAATCCACTTCCCAAGTAATCTTGTCGCCCTCCTTCATGTTGACAAAGTACTGCATGTTGATAGGCGCCTTTCCGCCTTCACCATCGTTTGCCACCGAACCGTATTCCTTGGCGAACATGAAAGCCTCCTTGGGTTGTGTGGTGGTTTCCTTGTCCATGAACCTCGCGCGGATGTAGAGCGGATTCTCCACTGAAGCATTGGGGTTAGGACGGTAGCATGAGAAGTCAACCTTATAGACACCATCCTTAGGAGCAGTGAACATAACGGCTGGCGCAAAGTTCGTCATCGGGTGTACAGAGCCGTTGTCGGTGATGTAGAGCCAGTCACCACTGCCCTTATACCATGCGTTGCAACTGTCACCGAACTTACTGCCAGTGTCGTGGTTGGCGAACTGATGGTAAGTTCCATTAGCCACCTCATAGTAGTAGAAGCCCCAAGGGTCATCGGAGTTGTTGGCCAACATCGCCTCATCGTAACTTACCTCCCCAGTCAGCACGTCAGTGGAGAAAAGCATATAGTTGCCGAAGATATCGAGATTGACATCCACCTTCGACTCCAGGAATTTTCTCCAGAGTTCCTGCAGATCGTCATAGTAAGACTGAGCGTTGAAAGCATGAATCTGCCCCTTCTCGATGGCCTCGTAAATGTAGCCAGTCAATTCCGACACCTGATTGCCCAGTTCGAAGTTGTACTGACCATATTCATCACCATATTCAACATCGCCAAGGAAGTCCTCGTATTCCTCGACCAGCGCGAGCAATGTCTGGATCAGTTCACTCTCACCATAAGTGTCAGCGAAGTTCTCGTTCTGACGGGCAAAAGTCTCTGTCACCTCGGAAATGGTCAGGTTGTTGTAGAAAGCGCGTCCGTAATAGTCGCGTGCCCACGAACTCATGACGTATGTGCTGTCGGTGTTGACTTCGAAAGAAATGATATCGCCAGCCTTAGCCTCGAAGGACATGCTGATGTCTTGTGGCTGTTGGGCGATATAGCGTTGCTGTCCCCCCTGGTTGATGTGTGCCGTTCCTGCGATGAATCCATCAATCTCACCGCCAATCTGTCCGAAGAACATGGGTGTCATGCCGTAACGGGGGTTGGCATAGTTGATGTCACTGGCAGTGCTGTACCTATACCGAGGCACCACGCTCAAAACACCTCTGTCGGCTGGAACATCCTGTCGAACCATCGTGGCATCCATCTGATAGAAACCGTCCTTTGGCACGACAAAGGAGATGACGCTGGCAAACTCGTCGTTGGCATACACCTCGTAGCCGAATTTGGGGTCACGCGTCACATAGCAGAAACGCTCCTTGCTGTTGGCGGTAGTTCCTCCCTCATTATAGACGGGATAGTCGCTCCATCCAGACCTCAGCACAGTGGCGAAGGTATTATTGTTAGAGAACGTTTCTATGCCTTCAATTTCGACGATACGCTCACCACCCACACGGCACGGCTGGTAGATATCGACATAGTTGGCGGCGTTGGAGTCGGAGTACTGGGTGAAAAGCGAATAATTCCCTGTAGCATAATTGAATTTCTCGAATCTCCATTGTCCGTTCTCTGTGGGATTCTGAGCGAATTCCTCTGCCGTGAGGTCGTTCAACTTAAAGACAGCAATGGGTGCGTATTCTTCCTTGGTACTCTCGAGTTTCCAAACGAAAGAACCCTTTCCCGCATTCGTCACGTCATAGCAAGGATAAGGCAGGTCAGCAGAGGTGTTGACAGTCCAATAACAGTTCTTGGACCATGACTGCCAAACCGTCTCGTTGTCGCAGGTGGCATTGGTGCAACGCACTGCATAGACATACTCACCGGCATGCTGGGCATCCTCGCGTGCGAACCATACCTGACGCTCGAAATCGGCGCGGTCGTTCTTGCTCTCGGCCATGCTCAAGTGGTCTTGGCCATCGGTTGCACTATTGCTTCCGTTGGAGAAACGGTAGGTGTCGTTGAAACTGACACGCCATGCCTCGTCGGCAAACTTGGCCAACCCGGTCTTGTACTCAAAAGCATACTCGCTGGCCGCATCCTTATCGGCAGTGAGCAGCACATTGCGCTCCTGCGAGTACAGATAATACTTCGTGCCGTTCACTTCAGTGTAAATCCTGTAATTACCGTCACTGATGGTCTGGTTGGCGAGCAGACGTTCAGCCTCAGTGGGCTGTGCTGGCTCGTCGGCCATGACATTCGATGAGACAAGCATCCCCATCGAAGCCAATAATGTAATAAGTAAAAATTTAAGTTTCATAAAAATCAGGAATGAGATTAAACAGTTATTATTGAAGTT
>CACYEC010000472.1 GCA_902773225.1 uncultured Bacteroidales bacterium | reverse complement strand
GCAATGTGAAAGATTAGCCAAGTCCACCACAGCGTCTTCCATACCAGTTTTGGTGATACGGTCATTACGCCGCTTGGGATAAACCAAAATTCTGTCACCAAACTTTTCCTTGATATCAGCCTCTTCCTGAGGGTCATCTGTCGCTAAATAAAACTTCACTGAAGGATTCTGACGTATTTCTTCTTCCATCTTTTCAATGAAAAGGTAAGTAGGGGAGTTCTGGATAGACCTTTCATTGTCTGTTCGCCGAATATGGATACCACAGACTTGCCTCAAGTCATCCAAAGGGTACAGAAGTGGTTGCAGATGTTTTTTTACCTTGAACATAGAATAGCCGACAGAATCAACCACGCCATGGTAGGTGTCAAGCAAGCCATGGTTTCCCTTCAAACGCTCGAAATAATCTATTTTATCTTTGGAATCATTATGGAAATACACATTACTAATCATATAAACGGGGTGTAATGACTGAATCATGCGGTAACAGACCTTATAAGCGATAGAATCGTTACCAGAAAACTCCAATACATGATAAGGTAAAGGTTCAAATAAATCTGAGAACTTGGCATTCAATTCCTTGTTTCTCACCCATAGAACAACCATTCTCATATTGTAGCGATTCGCCAAAAAAGCCGCACTCGATATCACACGCATCCTATTACACAAACCTGCTCTTGGGATTACAAAAAGTATCTTTTTCATACGCAACGACAGAAGTAGAACTACAACTTGAACATGTATTGTTTCAACCCTGAGTAAGTATTGATGGATACAGCCACAGAATCAATGCCAGAATCCACGTAGTCATAGACGGGCATACTGAGATAGACATTCTGGGTATATGACTCTGGATCTATCCCCACTCTATGGTGCGTCACCGTGCAATAAGCAGTCTTATGTCCCTCTGTTCCTGTCATGACGGTGTCTTCAACGAAAGTATAGGCATGTGATCCTTGACCATTGGTGAGCAAAGCCAGTGACATGTTTACATAGCGAGAAGTCTTCCACACACTGTTCACTTTCATGGGGTCAGTCCACAAAGTATCCGACTCAGCCATCCGTACGGGTTTCTTCGAATAAATGGAACGCAGGTCATACACATTGCATTTCCCATTCTCCATCGCATACTGACAGACACAGCGGTAAGTAGTGTCAGGCCGGGAGGCGCTGATGGTTGACGCGGGAGAAAGACGCTCTCCCTCATCCGTCATGATATAATCTACCACGGACTTACTGTCGGTGAAGACTTCCACAAACTCCATCCTCAAAGGAGGCATAGGGTCGTCGTCATCGTCCTCGCATGAAAGCATCACGAAAGGCAAGGCCAACAAAAGGAAAAGAGTCAGACGATTTCTCATAAGGCACGCTCCTGATTGAAGGTAGGGTTGGCGTACATCGTGAGGATACGCTCCCTCAGATAGTCTTGGTCAGCGTTTTCCAGATCCACCATTCCCACTTTCTTGCTCAAGTACGCTTCATAAGCCGCCTTATCCTCGTTGGTGTAATGGCCAGCACGTTTGTTTGTAGCTTGTATCATGTCTGCGGCAATATAGTTGGCCGGATAAAGTCGGTAGTTGAGGTGTATGCCTTGGTCTATCTTCTCAGCCACCATTCGGAACAAATCAGACTTCGGTGTTAGGGGGTCGATAGTGTCAAGCCACTCGTTGATACAAGGAGCCGACTGATAGTGAATGTGCCCTTTATATCCGAAGATGCCTGTTTTCATGTTCAGCAAGTCGTCCTCAGGACTCTTCTTCCATCCTTCGATGTCTCTCTTTTGCTGGAATTCCTTGGCTTTGAGGTAGTCGCATGGATCGTACTCGTAGGATATGCTCATAGGAACGATGTTGAGGTCTTTGAGACGACTGATTACATCGCCTTCGCCTCCCATAGCCATCATCTTCAGCACACTATCCTGAGTCCGGTCATCAGAATCCTTGGCTCGTCCCTCTCGCTGTGCTATCCAGATGTTTTGCTTCTTGTCGTTGATTACATAATGCATGTAGCGCGACATCTTGGCCGAGGCAAGCAACATCTGTCGCATGGTCAGGGCTCGCTGTACGATAAAGGACTTGGCGACCCTGACCAGTTTCTTGATCCAGGGATAGATGAGCAAGTTGTCGCCTATAGCAATCTCCGCTGTGTCCATATTGTTGTTGAGGAGCGAATAATCGAGTAGAGCGGAGTCGAGCACGATGTCGCGGTGGTTAGAAACGAAAGTGTAGCAAGTTCCGTCGTTGGCGATGGAAGAGAAATCCGAAGTCAGTCCTTGACTTTGTGTGGCAAGCAACTGCTTCAAGACGGGATAGACGAGTTTCACCTGCATCTCCGTATTGGTCTTGCAGGAACGAAGAGTGTCAGCCACGGCCTCAAACGGTAGGTCCTTATACACAGTGGCTATCATGTTCCTGAACTTCTCGTCAGCGAGTAGTTCCTCATATATCTGCGGCAGTTCTTCAGGCAGATAGGGTCGAATGTCTGAATAGTCTTCCATAAAGCAATTGGGATTTGGTTCTACATTTATTTACTACCCCCGGGTGGCATCAAGACAACTTGTCCTCAATGATGTCGGACAGAAGGTCTTTCATGTCAATGCCTGCAGCCTTGGCCTGCTGGGGAATGAAACTGGTGAGAGTCATGCCAGGTGTAGCGTTTATTTCGAGCAGATTGATTTTATCAACCATCTTGCCCTCTTCCTCTTCTTGTGTGATGATGTAATCCACTCTCATGATACCCTCCGCACCAAGAATGTCGTAAATCGCTGCAGTAAGAGCTTTCACCCTATTGGTTGTGCTGTCGGACAATCGAGCAGGAGTGATTTCCTCGACCTCGCCGTTGTACTTGGCCCCATAGTCAAAGAATTCGTTATGACTACACACCTCGGTGATGGGAAGCACCTGTATTCCGCTCTTCTTCGTCTTATAGACACCATTGGCAATCTCTATACCTTTCAACTCCGACTCTATCACCACCTCAGGGCTTTCCTCCATCGCCTTGGTGATAGCGGGAAGTATGTCGTCGGCAGTGCGGCATTTGCTCACACCGAAACTCGACCCACCTTCATTAGGTTTGACAAAACAAGGAAGTCCCACACGGCTAACCACGTCGTCGGCGCTGATTGTACGTCCTGCGCGGACGAGCATCGACTCAGCGATACGGACGCCGAAGCCTTTCAGATACTGGTTAAGGGTGAACTTGCTGAACGTCAATGCCGCTACGAGCAGACTACATGACGAATAAGGGATGTGCAAGAGGTCGAAATAGCCTTGAAGGATACCATTCTCTCCTGGTGTGCCATGAATCGTGATATAGGCATAGTCGGGTTTCACTGTCTTGTCGTGGTCCAGGAAACTGAAGTCGTGACGGTTGACTGGTGACTTGCTGCCATCGGAAAGATGGGCTTCCCAATTCAAACCTTTAATCTCTATAGTATATACATCGTACTTTTCTTTGTCAATCCATGAGTTAATGCCTTCAGCACTGCGGAGCGACACATCGTGCTCCGAAGAGTCACCACCTGCAATAATCGCTATTGTCTTCTTCATTGTTGTTTAAGATAATAATATGTATGTTTACTTTATTTCAATGTCAATGGCTAATGTTCCATGATTGTTGTTTGGTAGTAATTACGCCATCTCTCTATCAAAGCCGACATGTCGTCGGGTAATTCAGAATCGAACATCATTTCCTCTCCGGTGCTGGGATGCACAAAACCTAAAGTCTTGGCATGCAGAGCCTGACGGGGGCAGATACTGAAACAGTTCTCCACAAACTGCCTGTACTTCGCATGCGTGGTTCCTTTGAGAATCGAGTCGCCGCCATAGCGTATGTCATTGAAGAGCACATGTCCGATATACTTCATGTGAACCCTAATCTGATGAGTGCGTCCAGTTTCCAACACGCATTTCACCAATGTGACATAACCAAACCGTTCCAGCGGATAGTAATGGGTCACTGCATGCTTACCTTCATCAGCCCCCTCTGGGAATACGGTCATCAGCATCCTGTTTCTGGGATCCCGACCGATATTGCCTTCCACGCGTCCCTCGTCTTCCCGGATATTTCCCCATACAAGAGCGTTGTACTCACGCTTGGTTGTCTTGTTGAAGAACTGGCGCCCCAAGGATGTTTTCGCTTCCGCCGTCTTGGCGATACAGAGCAAACCGCTCGTGTCCTTGTCGATACGGTGTACGAGTCCTATCTCGGGGTTATTGATGTCGTAGCGGTTGTCGTCCTTGAAATGCCATGCCAAGGCATTCAGCAGCGTACCAGTCCAGTTTCCCACGCCAGGATGAACCACTAAACCAGCAGGCTTGTTCACCACCAAAAGGTCATCGTCCTCATAAACGATGTCCAAAGGAATGTCTTCGGGAAGGATATCGTTGTTGTAGGGAGGCCGGTTGAGCATCACCTTGATGACGTCGCCGGGCTTGACCTTGTAACTGCGCTTCACAGCACGGTCGTTTGCGAAAATGAACCCTGCGTCGGCAGCATTCTGGATACGGTTTCGGGATATACCGCTAAGTTGGTCGAACAAAAACTTATCGACCCTAACCATCTTCTGGTTCTTATCTACCGGTATGCGGTAATGCTCATACAATTGGGACGTTTCGCCGTCAACATCATCCAAATCGGCGAACTCGCTATGCGCGGAAAGAGCGTCAAGACTCTCGTCGTCGATGTCATCGTAATCAGATGGCACAGTAGGATGGGATGGAGGAATTGAAATGTCCATTATTCAGTCACCGAGTCGTCTGTGTCAAAATCAGCGGGAGTCTCCACCAAGATGGTGTCGTCAACATACCCAAGTGTGTCTTCCGGGAATCCAGCTCCCACAAGAAGTGTCAATGCGCGCTCAGTGGAAATCAGGTCACCTTTGTGAACCTCGCGCGTTCCTTGCTTGATGCCAACCACCAAACCTTTGGGATAACCCTGAATCTCCTGCACGGGAGAGAGTTTGAAATCGAGCGCCTTGAGTTTTGCTTCAGCCTCTCGGAAAGAACTATTGTTCACCAAGTCGGGCATTCTCACTAATGGTTTTCCATTGAGATTGATGGTCAAGTAAACGATACGTCCACTTTTCACCACACTTCCTGCGGCAGGTGTTTGTTCAAGAATGGCTCCCGGTTTATGACTTGGCGAATAGGTTGAGTCACCGATAATGCACAGCAGTCCCTCCTTTTTCAACATCTCTGTAGCCTGGTATGCATCCACATTCACCACGTTTGGAACAGTGATCTTCTCTCCGTGATGCGTCAGTCTGTTCAACGAGTAGAACGCCGCCAATGGAACGCCAACCAACACAGCCAAAGCAAGAAGAACGTTGAACCAGAAAAGAGCGCCTGATTTGCCTTTGAAATACTTCTTCAGTCCCATATTTCGATGTTTTTGCTACATGTAATGAATGCTATTTAATTTCATCATGCAAATATATAACAAAAAAAGCAGAAGTAGGTCAGTACTCCTGCTTATTTTTTCATATACAACGCTAAACGTTTATTTACCATGACGCTCGCTTGATACTGTAAGTTGCTTACGACCCTTCTTGCGACGCATTGACAAAACACGGCGTCCATTGGCTGTTGACATACGATGGCGGAAGCCATGCTTGTTCACTCTCTTTCTGTTGTGAGGCTGGAATGTTCTTTTCATCTTGTTTGATATTTTTATTTGTGATTATTATTCATTCAATTGCCAGAAGTTCTCTCTTTCGCCCAACACCCATTCTGTCATCGCGACTTTTATGAACATACGTGTTGGAATTCCTTAACAACGCATCGTCTTTCGCACTATTTTGACACGTCGTTCACAGATTTCAGCGTGCAAAATTAGTGTTTTTTTAATTATTACCCAAAGTTTATGGGCTTTTTACGCTCTTTTTTTTGTCATTTTATGAAAAAACACTAATTTTGCGCTTGATTTTCTGATTATTATCAGACTTTTTTCTGTTTCCTTGCAAACAACAAAGGGAAGAAGAAAGAAAAATGCGTCTTTGAGCGGACCAGGACTCTCGCACAAAAAACTCTCCATTACCGGGACAAGTTTGGTATCGGTTCAAGACATTATCATTAAGGATTATCATTTTTATTACAAAACAACATTCAAATTTATGATTTTAGCAGGTGACATCAAGAAAGGCGTATGCCTCCGCCTTGACGACAACAAGATTTGGGTAGTCATCGACTTCCTTCACAAGAAACCAGGTAAGGGCAACACAGTGATGATTACAAAACTCCGCAAT
>CACYEC010000471.1 GCA_902773225.1 uncultured Bacteroidales bacterium | reverse complement strand
TCGAGGATGCCATCCGCAATGCTGTTAGCATAGGTGGAGATTCTGACACCATCGGATGTATCACAGGGTCAATCGCAGAAGTTCTTTATGGCATTCCCGAAGAAATAAGAATGAAGGGCAAAAGTTATCTTCCAACACATCTTCTGAATATTGTAGAACAATTTGAGGATAAATACGGATTTAAATAGTTTTAGCTCCTTACCTGCGGTAATAGTCGGGCACTCGGCAAAATTGAAATATATTTCATTTTCTCTCGCTTGTATCACGATTTGAGACAGGCTGAGTGTTACTTTGCATCTGACTAAAATTTGTGGACTATCTGAAGAAACGGGAGGAAACAAAATGATTCTCGCTGTCACGGATGTTAAAATACCCATGTGATGACTTGCTTGCAAGACTTTTTTTCATGTTTTATTAAAGATTTTTCCGACTACGCAGAAAGGTTGCGTAGCCTGCTTTTACCTTTGCACTGTGGAATGGTGGAGAGAGTTGCTTTAGCCTGGCGAGACCCCAACACCCCACAATCGAAAGTGAAGAATCAATAAAAAAAGAAAAAACATGGAAGTCAAGATGATTAACAACCGTCCTGTCAAGATTTGGACGGACAATGTGGAAGAGTCGGCTATGCGCCAGATAGAGAATCTGACCACACTTCCCTTCCTCTTCCATCACCTTGCCATCATG
This sequence comes from uncultured Bacteroidales bacterium, assembly GCA_902773225.1. Taxonomy (GTDB): domain Bacteria; phylum Bacteroidota; class Bacteroidia; order Bacteroidales; family Bacteroidaceae; genus RUG11857. The sequence goes on along the minus strand of CACYEC010000471.1, from coordinate 3,122 downwards.
CCTGATGTGCATGCAGGTATGGGGATGCCTATCGGCGGAGTGCTTGCATGCAAGAACGCCGTTATTCCCAACGCAGTAGGTGTGGATATCGGTTGCGGAATGTGTGCCGTGAAGACCAACTGGAAAGTCAGTGAAATACCGACCACAGTGATACGCAAGGAAATCATGACGGGTATTCGCCAACGAATTCCCCTCGGAATGGATCACCACAAGGAGGCGCAGGATGAGAGATACCTGCCCGAAGGACACGACATCGACAAACTGGAGGTGGTGAAGCGCCGCCAAGATGCCATACGCTATGAGGTGGGTACTTTGGGTGGTGGCAATCACTTCATCGAGTTGCAGAAGGACCCGGACGACAATCTCTGGATCATGATTCACTCAGGTTCGCGCAACCTCGGCAAGTTGGTCGGCGATTATTACAACAATATCGCGAAGACGCTCAACACCCGCTACTACTCTGTCGTCAGTCCTGACATACAGTTGCCTTTCCTCGCTGGCGAGACCAAGGAGTTCGGCATGTACTGGAATGAGATGAAGTACTGCATAGACTTCGCCCTGTGCAACAGGAAGTTGATGATGGAGCGCATCGAAGAAGTGATTTCCGATTCGCTGAAGGGCATTGAGTTCGAGCCGATGATCAACATCGCCCACAACTATGCGGCATACGAACACCATTTTGGAGAAAACGTCATCGTTCACCGTAAGGGAGCGACTCTTGCCCGTGAAGGAGTCGTCGGCATCATCCCTGGTTCTCAGGGGACGGCATCGTACATTGTTGAAGGTCTCGGCAATCCCGACTCGTTCTGTTCATGCTCACACGGGGCTGGTCGAGTCCTCTCGCGCAAGATGGCGATTAAGACACTCGACTTGCAGCAGGAAGTGGCGCAATTGGAAGCGAAGGGAATAGTCCATGCCATTCGCTGTCAGGACGACATGCAGGAAGCATCTGGTGCCTACAAGGACATTGAGGAAGTGATAGCAAACGAACTTGACCTCGTGAAGGTGAAGACAAAACTGCTTCCCGTTGCTGTCATCAAAGGATGAAAACCATTTGTGCCAACCGATATATCAATGCAACGATATACTGGTTGGCACATTATTATTATACACCACTTTATCAAGTCTTGCCGTCAGTCCATGTGGAACATCTCGGGCAAAGGGATGGAGATGGGGGAGTTGTCGGGATTCACTTCCATGATGTCGGCCATGTAGTCCCACCATTTCTGCACAATGGGGTTGTCGCCCATGTCCTGGCTGCCGGCATCGCCTTTGGTCTTCTGGAATGCGAAGAGGATATTGGTCTCCTCATCCAGATAGATGCTGTAGTCATACACACCACCCTTCTGCAACAGTTCTTTCATTTCGGGCCATAAAGCAGCATGGCGCTTTTTGTACTCTTCCTTGAAACCTGGTTTCAGGAACATCTTGAATGCTTCTCTTTTTTCCATATTATACAGTTCGAATTGATATTCTTTTCAGATCATACGCAAAAATACTTAATTTTGAACGAATAACAAAGTATAAATCCTTTATTTTGCAAAACTATTTATCAAAATCGTATATTCCCATAAGTTGGTTCAATCAATGCAACACCCCACCAATGCCCCTCCCATTGGCTAAATGATCTTACGCCTACCTCATTTTTGCCATCCGGATGAGGGCGCAAAAGCAGTTATATGGCTTTTTTTTTGGAAATGCTCAGGAAAACTGCTAAATTTGTAGTTCAAGAACTAAATCTTGATTTCGGGTATGAGAAAAAGGTTCAATATTACAGGAAGTTGCGACCCACAACGTCATTATATGGTGGATACGGCGAAGAGGTTTGAAGCCGTGGCGAACTTGAAATATAATCGCAGGCGACTTTGAGGGGGCACTGTTGGCTTTTTCATCACGAATTAAGAATTATAGAACGGATACAAAATGGAAGTGGTCGCCGAGGGAGACATGATGACTATTTGGCCAGAATCAACAGAAAGAAGTGATGGTTGCTCTGTCAATGAATGGATTATCTCGCTACTATTGACGAATAATAGGAACTAACTAAAACAACCCATTAATAATCAAAAAAAACAACTATGAAGAAGTATTTATCATTATGTTTAGTGCTTGTTGCCGCTTGGGTATTCAGTTCATGCGAAAAAGAGACTGATTTCCGCATCAAGCGAGGAACAAACCTGAGCCACTGGCTTTCACAGTCTGAAGAACGGGGAGAGGCACGAAGGCTGCACATTCAGGAAGACGATTTCGAACGCCTCGAACAACTCGGATTCGATTTCGTACGCATACCCATCGACGAGGAGCAGTTCTGGGATGAGGACGGCAACAAACTACCAGAAGCATGGGACCTCCTCAAATTCGCGCTCGACATGTGCGGCAAGCACCATCTCAGAGCCATTGTTGACCTCCACATCATCCGTTCGCACTATTTCAATGCTGTGAACGAGGGAAAAGCCGACGCCAACACGCTTTTCACATCAGAAGAAGCCCAGCAGCAACTCATCAACATGTGGTACCAGCTCTCGGACGCACTCAAAGGCTACAGCAACGACTTGGTGGCATACGAGTTCATGAACGAACCTGTTGCTGACGACCATGAGCAGTGGAACCAGCTTATTGCTAAGGTACACAAGGCTTTGCGTGAACGAGAACCGAAGCGAACACTCGTCATCGGCTCCAACATGTGGCAAAGCTATGAGACGATTCAATACCTCAAGGTGCCTGAGAAAGACAAGAACATCGTGCTGTCGTTCCACTACTACAATCCCATGGTGCTCACTCATTACGGCGCGTGGTGGACTCCGCTCGGCAAATATACGGGAAAGGTGAATTATCCTGGAGTTCTTATCTCGAAGGAGGACTACGAGGCTGCGCCTGATTCGCTCAAACCCGCACTCGAGCCTTACACCACTCAGGAATGGAATATCGACAAGATTCGGCAGGACTTCAAGGATGCCATTGAGGTGGCCAAGAAAAACAACCTTCAACTTTTCTGCGGAGAATGGGGGGTATATGAGCCTGTGGACCGCGAGTTAGCCTACAAGTGGTACAAAGACATGCTCACCGTGTTCGATGAGTTCGACATTGCATGGACCACTTGGTGCTATGATGCCGACTTCGGA
>CACYEC010000470.1 GCA_902773225.1 uncultured Bacteroidales bacterium | reverse complement strand
CGGGTTGCCCCACTGGTGTTTGAGACCAGCGCGTCTACCGATTCCGCCATCTGGGCTTAAAGCGAGTGCAAAGTTATGAGTTTTTTTTATAACTGCAAAATTTTACATCCACTTTTTATTCAAGAACACCTCAACAAAGTCTTATTCGAGCAGTTTCTTCAACGCCTCCTCGTTGATTTCCTCGGAATAGTAGGCTACAAACTCTTTAGGCGACATGCCGAAGAACTCATGAAAACTATTGCTGAAGTAAGAATGAGAGGAGAAACCGACAGTATATGCCACCTCCGAGACGTTGACCTTGTTGTTGACCAACAGGTAAGCGGCTTGTTTGAGGCGGAAAGTCTTGATATAGACACTGGGCGACACACCATACCGTTCCTTCATCTTTCGGTTGAGGTGCACGCGGCTCAGGCCTACTTCGTCGGCGAGTGTCACCACACTGTATTCGGAATCATCGAGATGCTTCTTCATGCTCTCATTGATTTTCTTGAACAATTTGTCGTCAGCCGATTCCATCGTGACATCCTCGTATTTGTTGCCCACATCCATACGTCGCATCTTGTTGAGCATCGTGTCGCGTGTGTGGAGAGTCTGACTGATGGCTCTTTTCAGCATCTCCATATTGAAAGGTTTTTCAATGAAATAATCGACATGGATGTCCATGCTCTTGAACTTCACCTCCTCGGAATTCTCCGCGGTGAGCATGATTACGGGAATCAATTCGGTCTCGGGATTGTTCTTAATATTCACCGCCAGTTCGTAACCGTCGCCGTCAGGCATCATCAAGTCGGTCACCACGGCATCTGGTCTATTGGCCAGCACCAGTTTCCAGGCGGCATTGCCACCAAAGGCGACCATGATATTATAGTCAGCCTCCAACTCGCTACGCATATATTCCACAATCTGTGTGTCGTCATCGACGAGCAACAAGGTCTTCTTCGACTTTTTCTCTGTAAAGTCATCATTCTCCAGACTATTCTGTGTCTTGACGTCCTCTTCAAGAGTTCCTATTCGTATCTCGTCGAAAGCCTTCTCAGCCTGACTTTCATCCACGTTCTCCATCTCCGCCTCAGTGAGGTGCTTGCATCCCAAAGGCAGTTTGAGGGTGAAAGTCACGCCGTCAGGTTCAGCATTGACCACATCAATGGTGCCATGGTGAAGCAGAGTGAGTTCGTAAACCAGATTGAGGCCGATTCCCGACCCATACGTGCTGGTGGCATTGGAGGAACGGTAGAATCGCTCCCACACATGACCGATTTCCTTCTCGTCGATATGCGAACCGCTGTTATACACATCGCAGACCAAATATTCCTTGATTCTGCTGTCCTTGAAGGTTCCGTCATCATTGCTCTTTACAGCTGTGGACACTTTGACATACCCCTCATCAGGTGTGAACTTGAAGGCATTGGAAAGCAGGTTAACAAGTATCTTCTCGAAATGCACAGGGTCAATCCAAACCTTGCAGTCATTGTCTTGAAAGTCGCTGTCGAGATCGATACGTTTCACGGTTGACATTCCTGAAAAAGAGTCGAGGATGTCGGATGCATAGTCGTCGAATTTCACCTCCTTAAAATGTAGGCGGAACTGCCCGTTGTCGATTTTCCTGACATCAGTGAGTTGCTTCACGATGTCGAGCAAGCGGTTGCAGTTTCGCTGCATCACATTGTACAGATTGATGTGCCCCTGGTCTTTCTCAGTTGAACGAAGTTGCTTAAGCGGAGAGATAATCATGATGAGGGGTGTTCGCAACTCATGGACGATGCTCGTGAACATCTTGAGTTTGGCTTCCTTCATCATCTCGTTCTGCTTCACATGGGCCAGACGTAGTTTATCGAGCATTTTATCTTTCCTTATCCGGTAGATGGCATAGATGACAGCCACAGCCAATAGCAGATAAAGCAGTTTTGCCCATGTGGAGGTGTACCACGGATGGTCAACAATGATGTCGATGCTACGCTCGGTGCTCAGGTATTCATGGTCGAGGAAGAATGCTTTGACTTGCAGTTTGTAACTGCCAGGAGGCAGACTGGCATAGTAAGCGTTTGGCGCGCCTTTCATAGCCGTATGCCAAACTTTCTCGTATCCCTCGAGTTTATACTTGTAAATCATGAATCTCTGCAATGCCATTTCGGGAGAACTGAAATCTAACGTGAAGGAGTTCTTTCCATAGGGTAGCCTGATTCGGGTTGCCGCACAGATGTCTGCGTCGATGATGTTGTTGGATGTTTGACTGTTGTAGTACACCTTTTCATCACTTCCGACAGTAAGGTCGGTGAAATAGAGTTCTGGAACTCGCCAGTTGGCATTCTTCACTTCTTCTGGCTGACAGGCCAACACACCATTGTCAGCACCAAACATGACACGCCCGTCATTGGTGGTCAATACAGCGCCTTTATAAAACTCGCCTATATAGTTTTCACCCATGGATGGGTAGTTGCCTATATTCCCGTTCTTGGTGTCAAGCCTTGATATACCGTTGATAGACGACATCCACACTTCATTGCCCACCACGGCCACTGCCTTGACATTGCTGTCGATAAGTCCGCTTGCCTGGTCGATGATTTCAACCTTGCTCGTCTTGTATTCATATATGAGCAATCCCTTGTTGGTGCCGACATAGAGTTTGTCATCTTTCTGCACCATGCTGTAGAACAGCGAGGAAAGAATGCCGTCGAATTCAATCTGCTCACTCTGCTTGTTGTCGATATTGTATCTGACCAAACTACCAGCCGAACCTATCCATAGATTGTGCTTGTTGTCGATATACAGAGTGTTAATCCAAAGATTTGAAAGTTGAATCTCTCCTGGTCTTTTGCATTCGCCTTTCGTAGGATTCAACTCAAACACACCATTCCCATTAGTACCCACATAGAGCAATCCTGCCTTGGGGTCGTTGACAATGGCCATAATCTGCTGGTCGCGCAGTTCATTGGCATAGGTAGGAACGACGAACACACCATTCTCCCTTTTCCACAAGCCTTTTCCGTAAGTACCCACCCATAATGCGCCCTTGCTGTCTATAGCCGAACTGGTGATGATGTCGATTCCCTGTGCAGGTTGCAACTGTCGAGCATTGCTGAGATCGCTGTTGTCACAGCTGAACATACCGCATCCGTCAGTACCAATCCAGTAAACACCATTATTGTCCCGGCAAAGTGTGGTGATACAAGTGGAGTTCTTCACTCCCCCTTCAGCAACTATAGGGTAGTAGCGGAAAAGAGGCATGAAATTGGGTATCACCAACAATCCCTTCATATAGAGGGCTGCTAAAATGTTGCCTTTTCCATCCTCTTTCAGACTATGCACCTTGCCTTTGTCAGTATCGAGATTTGCCTCTTCAAGCCGCCATTGCTGAAGTTGTTCGGTGCCTCTGTCGAAAGTCCACAGTCCATTGCCGTCAGTTCCTACAACCACCTGGCCGTTTTTCCTGATGAGGATGGCTGACACAGAAAGATTGCTGGATGAGCGTGCCGTTCTGAGGACATCGTCTTTCCGGTCGTAAATCAGTAAACCTTGATTGGAAGTTCCAATAAGGATATTACCTGTTGAGGGGTCTTCACAGACATCCTGTATCGCGTTCGCTGACAACACCCTGACCGCTTCATCGCTGATGTGGACAGGTTTGGATTTGACATCTTTTATACTGATTCTGAATAATTCCCTTGAATTGGTGAAAACCCAGAGAAAACCATCTGATGCCACAATCGACTTGACGACCATGGGGTTGTTGATGATTGCGTTGTAACGAGCAGACAGCAAGGTGTCCACAGCCTTCTCTTTCTTGTTGTAGAGATACGAATTGTACCCGCTTGTAGCCAGAAACACATAGTCAGTGCCAGGCATATCAGTGACTTGGACGACGGAATAGCCAGACTTGGGTTCCTGGCTGCTGAGCATAATCCGCTGGAAGTCGTTTTTATATTTGTCGTATAGCAAAAGTCCGTTGCTGGTGGCCAGCCAGAAAAGTCCGTCAGCCTCCTCTTTCACAAGGTTTGCGGTGTCGAAAAGTCGTTGTCCCTTTTCATTGAGGTTCCTGATGTTGTGGAAACGCACGCCATCAAAGACATCGAGCGAGTTCTCGCCTGATAGCCAGAGGAAACCCTTGCTGTCAACAGTGATGGAGTTGATGAGGCTGCTGCTGAGTCCTTCGTTGATGGTATAAACATGCGTACGCTGGGCATAAGCCTTTGGAAGCAGCATCCACAGCAGGAATACCATGGAGCATATATTAATTTTATAAATTTTCATTTCCTTATGGTGAAATTATCGTTCTTTATTTGTTAGGTAAGTGCAAAATTCCTAAAGTTAAGCGTTATTAAGCAATAGAGATATTAAAATATTTCAACAAAGTTATATAAAAATCCCGAATTAAAATGATTGAAAGGTGGAAAATCACTCATTCAGCGAAAAAAAAACGTAAAATCATCTTTTTATTCCATTTTCTCATGATTATCTTCTTGATTTGAATACCATCATTTTTTATCAGCGTACGGTCATCGAATGTCATAATAATAATCGGCATGTATCAAATGTAATAGGATTTGTTGCGCACTCTGGTAAAATTGAAAGACAATGATACAAAAATGTAACAGTAACATGAGGCTATGTGCTAACTTTGCACTCGTAATAAAAAATACAAATCGATCAATTATCCTTAATAGCATAGTACACATCCAAATAGTTAAACGAGTCAGATAGTAAGTAAAAATTTCTAAATTTGTTAATTAGG
>CACYEC010000469.1 GCA_902773225.1 uncultured Bacteroidales bacterium | reverse complement strand
GATGTAGCGCAGTTGGTAGCGCACTACGTTCGGGACGTAGGGGTCGGGCGTTCGAGTCGCCTCATCCCGACAAGAAACAAAGCAATCGGAATTCTCTCCGGTTGCTTTTTTGTGTTCATGGGACGTAGTGCTCTGAGCCAAATGCCGCCTCATCCCGACAAGAAACAAAGCAATCGGAATTCTCTCCGGTTGCTTTTTGTGTTTATGGGACGTAGATATGAATTTGTTGTTCATAAATTTGCGAACACTCCAATTTTTTTGTATCTTTGCAAATGGAATCAAGCAAATTATCTATAATTAAGACATCTGTATGTCACGCGAGCAAATAATAGCCAAACATAAGAGCCTCTTTTGGTACATTCCTGAGGATGAGAAGCAAAACATCAGTGATGCACTGCTCGTAGAGCGTATCCTCAACGACGGAACTCTTGATGACTACCGCGAACTTGTGGTAGCACTCGGTGGTAAGCGCGTGGCCGAGGTCTTTTTCTCAGCTACAGGTCGCCAGAAACAAAACTTCTATCCCGAAATCTACCATTTCTTTTCATTAGTACTGAAGAAATATGCATAGTGAGATACTCAACGACCGACAAGTCGAACTGCTACCGCTTATGGCGAAGTTCCTCCGCGAGTACTACCTTGTAGGTGGCACGGCTATAGCATTGTATATTGGTCATCGCCGTTCTATAGACTTTGACTTGTTCAAGCCATTGCCAATCAATCATAAGCGCAATCTTGACAAGATTTTGGCAACACCATTCACTCATACAGTCACACGCCGTGTTTCTGAGCAGATGAACCTTATTGTCAACGACGTTAAAGTCACTTTCTTTGAGTATCCTTTCCCTGTTGAACCCACCGCTAAATTTGATAAATATTTCCGTCTGCCTCCACTTCTCCAACTTGCTGCCATGAAGGCTTATGCCCTTGGCCGTCGTTCCAAGTGGAAGGACTATGTAGATCTGTATTTCCTGTTGAGTAACCACTTCACCATCTCTGACATCACTACTACAGCAACACAAATCTTTGGTGAGCTCTTTTCTGAAAAGATGTTCCGTTCCCAGCTTTGTTATTTCGATGACATCGACTACACGGAAGCAATAGATTGGCTCGTCCCCAATCCCCCAACAGATGACGAGATAAAGCAAGTATTGACAGAGATTGCAATACAGGGAGTAGAGGGATAAAAACAAACCGACATACAATTCATAAATGGGCCAAATGTCGCCTCATCTCAACATATTAAAGTAGGAGTCATTATTATTTTTTTTGAGATTCTAGTTTCTTTAATCGCCTAATTATATAATAAGGTATGACTTTACCTTTCCATATCATTGAACTGTTAAAGAAAGAGTCGGGCAGTGAACTTCGATTGCCTTCCGACTGTGAGGTGCTCTCGCTCGACATTGAAGGTAAGACGGGTGTGCACCTTGGTGCCACTACGTTGAAACGGTTGATAGGACTGGCTCAGGACGAGCGCACTCCCCACCAGAGCACACTCGAAGTTATTGCTCGCTATTTGGGGTTCACCAACTGGGAACAGTTAATGAATATTGAAGACAAAGGCAACTCCGACTTTGGAACCAATGGTGATGAACTGCGTGCCGACGACATGTCGGCTGGCATGCAGGTTGAAGTGACCTATCTGCCTGACCGTGCGGTTACATTTCAGTATTTGGGCAATCGCCATTTTGTGGTTATTAGTGGTGTGAATAGCAAACTCTCAGCTGGAGACGAGGTGGAGATTTTTAATTTCGTGCTCCATCATCCGCTGCTTGTGCTCAATGTTTGGCGAAACGGCCTGTCGCTGGGGCAGTTCACGGCAGGCCGTGTTTCCGGGTTGTCATCTATTCAAGTGCTTCCTTCAGTATGATTGATTCGTCACAGTTCTCAGACCTCCAGCCACGCTATGAAGCGTTAGAACAGCTCCGCACGCAGGGTGCCACATGCGATGCCTTCCGAGTGAAAGTGTTCGGCAAACTGCATTTCCTGAAGCGGCTAAAGCCAGAATATGCTAGTGACGTCCGCTACCAAGAAGCATTTCGAAAAGAGTGTGAGACCGGCTATCGACTGGAACACCCCAATTTGGTGCGCTACATCTCAATGACGGATGATGGTATTCTGATGGAGTATGTGGATGGGGAGACACTTACCCAGCGAGTTTCCGACCACCCCAATTACTTCAAAGACAAGAGAAACTTTGATAAGTTTATACGTCAGCTATTAGATGTCGTTGGTTATCTTCACGCCCATCAGGTGCTTCACCTTGACCTGAAACCCGACAATATCCTGCTCACCAGAATTAACGATGATGTCAAGCTTATCGACCTTGGTTGTTGTTATACTGACACATTCACCGACACTACAGGCCATACAAATGCATACGCAGCTCCTGAACAACTGTCGGGAGATAATATTGATGCCCGCGCCGATATCTATGCAAAAGGAAAAATCCTCCAGCAAATCACCCACCCCCCTAAATATAATAAGG
>CACYEC010000468.1 GCA_902773225.1 uncultured Bacteroidales bacterium | reverse complement strand
TCTCACCTTGATGCGGTCTCCCACATGAAGTTCTTCCTTGTCGGTGATGATTTCCCTTTGGATGGTCATGCCGCTGCCACTTGATTCCACATCGGCCATTGGCTGAAGTTGATGAATGAGTGAGTCCAGTCCCTTTGCATAAGGGTCTCCTTAGAATTTATCAGCGTATGGCTTCAAAAAGTTATATTTCCGTTCTGCGTTTTCATTTTTTGCTTCAAGTCCAGTCTTTTCGGAAAGGGGCAACAGATTTTTCTCGCAGATGTATTCGACGGCTCTACATACAAGCTGTTGTTAGCAAAGTGTTATTGGTTCATTTCACGGTTTCATGAATTACCGAATCGTTAATTCATGCTAAGTGATTGCAAATTTACAAATAAACTGTTAATCATAAAAATTTTGAAGATGTTTCTATATTTTTGTACATACAAATTCGTAAAACGTTTGAATAACTGTTGATATTTTGAAAAATGTTGAGTTAATAATAACAAATCGTTTGCGTGATAATGGTATTTTGTGTAAATTTGTATTTTCAATAGCGAGAAGCAACAAATCGAATTATTAATCTCACGAAAAAATCATATGCGATTTACAATCATAGTCACACTCATTTCAGTCTTGATGCTAATATTGTGCTTGCAGAGCGCATCGGCTCAGAAGAAGACCAAACTACCCAAGAAGCCACCAAAGGAATATGCCACATACGAACCCGCTGAACCCGACGTCATGGCCCAGCGTTCCGCTCCCGACAAACCCTTGCGCGAGGTGAGTGAGTCATACGTGAAATTAGGACCTGTCAGCAACGGGCCTCACGGAATAGACGTAAGCCACTACCAGGGCAACATCAATTGGAACCAAGTCGCCAAGGACGACCACGCCGCCTATGTTTATATCAAGGCTTCAGAAGGCAGCGACAATGTGGACGAGATGTATCAGACCAACTTCCGAGGAGCCAAGCGTGCCAGGATTCCTGTGGGTAGTTATCATTTTTTCCGCGCCAATATCTCACCACAGGCGCAAGCTCGCAATTTCATTTCGCAGATGAATCTCAAGCAGCAAGACTTGTTGCCACTTATCGATGTGGAGGTCCAGCCACGAGGCATGTCGGACGAGCGTTTCCGTCAGGTGCTCGACGAATTCCTTCGTATTGTCACCCGTGAGTTAGGCAAACGTCCTATGATTTATACAGGCAGAAACTTCTACAACAAGATTTTCGCAGGGCATGGCTACAACAAGAAATACAAATTCTTCATAGCCTGTTACACTCTCGATGAACCTGTGCTCCGCAACAACGACGATTTTATTTTATGGCAATATTCCCCTCGTGGTCGTGTCAAGGGCATACGGGGCGATGTGGATATGTCGCGCTTGCGAGGAAGGCACACCATTAAGGATATCTACTTTTAGCAACGAAGAAGTGCTGAGGATATGAAGTGAATGTGCAATTTATTCCCTCTATTTGATGATGCTACAAACAGTCAGCGACTTCCTGTGGACCTATATCTTGCTCGCCGTTCTGGTGGGATGCGGACTCTACTTCAGTATCCGTACCAAATTTGTACAGTTCAGACTCATAGGAGAGATGGTCCGCCTATTGGGCGAGTCGGCTTTCGGTGGCAACAGGGGCAAACACATCAACTCCTTCCAGGCGTTTGCCGTGTCGGTGGCCACAAGGGTAGGGACAGGCAACCTTGCTGGCGTGGCTACCGCTATTGTACTTGGTGGTCCTGGTGCTGTCTTTTGGATGTGGATGATTGCGTTGATAGGTTCTGCCACCGCTTTTGTGGAATCCACACTTGCTCAACTCTACAAGCGCCGTGGCACCGACTCCTTCATCGGTGGTCCCGCGTTCTATATCCTGCATGGACTTCACAGCAAATGGATGTCACGTTTGTTCGCTGTTTTACTCATCATCACCTTCGGTCTTTCCTATAACTCTATCCAAAGCAATACGATTTGCAATGCCATGGATGAGGCTTTTGGTTTCGACTCCATGATAGTCGGTGTTGTGCTTACAGCTTTATCTTTGTTGATAGTCTTCGGTGGCATTCAGCGTGTGGCGAAGGTGAGTAGCGTGATAGTGCCTGTGATGGCTATTGGTTATTTCGTCCTTGCTCTCTATGTGGTGTTGGCAAATATCTCACTATTTCCTGATATAATACGTTTGATTGTCAATGACGCCTTCGGTGTCCAGCAGGTAGCAGGCGGCGGAATAGGAGCGACTATGCTCTATGGTATCAAGCGTGGACTCTTCAGTAACGAGGCAGGTGAGGGTTCTGCGCCCAATGTGGCTGCTACAGCCGCGGTTAGTCATCCTGTAAAACAAGGCTTGATTCAGGCTCTCGGTGTTTTTACCGACACATTGTTGGTATGTAGTTGCACGGCCTTCATCATCTTGGTGAGCGGTCTCTATTCATCCCCTGAACTTAACGGTATCCGTCTCACACAGAACGCCCTCCAATCAGAAGTAGGCAATGTGGGTACATACTTCATCGCTGCCGCTATCTTGATGTTTGCTTTCAGCAGTATCATCGGCAACTATTATTATGGTGAGGCGAACATCCGTTTCCTTTCCAACAAGCCATATATGCTGACGATTTACAGGATATTTTCAGGTGGCGTGATGGTGATGTTCGGCGCGATGGCAAGCCTCGATATCGTTTGGGACATCGGTGATGTCTGTATGGCCTTGATTACTGCTTGCAATCTTGTCGCCATTCTGCTTTTGGGGCGTTATGCTTTCCGATTGCTCGACGATTATATGCGCCAGAAACGTGCTGGCAAGAACCCTACTTTCGACATTTCCACAATGCCTGAAATCAAGCATGATGTGGAGTGCTGGTAAGATGATTCACTATAAAACCATATCACTATGAAGAAGGATTTGAATACAGAATGTTACACACATCTTTTCCCTCAGCGTATTTTTACCTTGCTGATGTCGTGCTTGGTATGCGCAACAATTTGGGGACAAACTGAGTTTAAACAACCCACGAAAGTTTACTTGATGCACAGCAGTGGCAACCATTTGGAAATGGGTTCTGACGGAGGCGGTTGGATAGAGGCTCCCACCAAGAGCAATCCACAGATGCTCACCTTTATTCCCGATGGAAAAGGTTACTACACCATCCAGGCTGGTGACCAACCGCTGTTTCTCTCACATGCCAGCCCATGGAACTCCAAGTTCATCGAAGACTCCACACTTGCAGAAACCAAGTACGTCATCGAGTCGGCTTCCTCGCAATTCGTGAAACTGCGCTGTAAGGCTAACGACAGATATTTAGGCACCGACAGCAACGACGGGCACAACAAGGTCTTTACAGACAAGAACGGAAACGATATCAAGCACTTATGGTACTTCAGCGACAATGTTCGCCAAACCCCGCCAGCCGACACTATGCGTTATATGGTCAATCCTTTCGTCGTCCGTCAGCATTTCAATGGGTGGGGTGTCTCTCTGTGCTGGTGGGCAGGACAGTGTGGCAAGTGGTCTGACCAGAAAATCGATGAGATTATCACATGGATGGTCAGCCCCACAGGACTCAACTACAACCATTTCCGTTATAACATCGGAGGTGGCGACGACCCCAACTGGACGCATTGCACACCTCACCACATGGGAGGCGGAAAAGGACTCCGCGCTGAGATGGAGGGTTTCAAGGACTTCTCTGGCGACGAATACCATTGGGACCGAGACGCAGCCCAGCGTAAGATTATGCTCAAGATTAAAGAAAAGCGACCAGATGCAGTGTTTGAGGCGTTCAGCAATTCCTGTCCATACTATATGACTTACAGTGGATGTGTCAGTGGCAACTCCGATGGAGGAAAGGACAATCTCAAACCAGAATACTATGAGGAGTTCGCTCATTACCTCGTGGATGTCTGCAAGCACTATAAGGACGAGTATGGCATTGAGTTCAAGACGCTTGAACCTTTCAACGAGTCTGTCACCAACTTCTGGTATGCAAGTGGTCCTCAAGAGGGTTGCCATTTCGACTATGAGTCGCAAATCAAGTTCATCAAAGTGCTGTCACCTATTCTTAAAGCATCTGGACTCAATACCATTATCTCTGCGGCCGACGAGACGAACGTTGGTCTAGGCGCAGAGGGGGTGAGACGATATATCGAAGCAGGTGTGGACAAACTTGTGGGTCAGTGGAATACCCATACCTATTCAGGCAACAATGTTGACAGGGCACGTTTCAGCCAACTCGCACACCAGACGGGAAAACCACTATGGATGAGTGAGGTGGGCTCAGGAGGCAACGGCATCGGAGGCAACCTCAGCCTGACCCAGAAACTCTTCGACGACATGCGCTACATCCAACCCGAGGCGTGGATTGACTGGCAGTACATGGAAGAGGCCAACGACCAATGGTGCACCATCAGGGGCAGTTTCGCCAATCAGACATACAACAAAGTCAAGAACTACTATGTGCGCCAGCAGTGCTCACGATTCATTAAGAAAGGTTATGACATCATCGCCTCTCCATGTCCGCAGTCGCTGGCAGCAATTAACCCTACACGCGACACACTTGTCGTCGTGGCGCTCAATGAAGGCTTTTCTGCCACACACCACATCGATTTGTCGCTTTTCAACCAATTGCCGTCACGCAACAGCATCCGCGCATACCGCACTTCTGAAAACGAGAATCTTGTCAATGCGTTAGGCAGCGTTAAACTGAATGACAATGTTCTCACTCTCAGCCTGCCGACACAAAGCATCACCACATTGATTATTCCATGTCAGGCAACTGACAATTATGAGAACGAGAACTTGCTGATGGATGGTTGCGATTACCTCATCATCCCTCGCCAGGAGACATCGAGGGCGATTACAGCCAATGGTTCCAAAGTGACGATAGAGGATATTGATTATAGTCCCGCACAGTGCTGGACGTTGACTGATGAGGGCAATGGTGCATACAGTTTCCGGAATGGCAAAGGACTGCGACTGACCGCTCACAGGCATACAGGCAATTCATCACTCACTGCCCAGGCAACGAGAGCCAGCGAGCAGAACTTCCGTATCGAACTCATCGACATCGCCAACTACAAGATTCTCGACAATGAGTATTCGCAATATGCTTTCGACCTTTCAGGTGCTTCATCCAATGCAGGTACAACAGTCGGCACTTGGCAGTATTCCGAAGGTTCCTCCACACCTATACACAGACAGTGGATGCTCTTCCCAGTCACTGCTCCTAAGACAGAAGTCGATGGCATTCAACGAGTAGAGCAGGATGATAGATTTGCCCAGACGGCAGAAGATGGTATTTACGACCTCTCAGGCCGACGTGTGGCTGACGGAAACGAATTCTCTGGATTGGCCAAGGGCATCTATATCCTTAACGGCAAGAAAGTTGTGGTGCCCTAATTCTTGTGACGCAAGCAATTTTTAGAAGTAACTTGAAATAAAAAACAGCGGAAATGAACGAACTCATTTCCGCTGATTTTTATGAATAGGATGTGATACAAATCCTAACTGAGGAAGCCAAGGAGTACACCAGCGGCAACGGCAGAACCAATCACACCAGCAACGTTCGGGCCCATGGCGTGCATGAGCAGGTAGTTGTGGGAATCGTATTCCAGACCGATGTTGTGTGAGATACGTGCGGCCATAGGCACAGCCGACACACCGGCGTTACCGATAAGCGGGTTGATTTTGTTCTTCTTCGAGAGGAAGAGGTTCATAATCTTCACAAAGCATACGCCAGAAGCAGTGGCGATGACGAATGCTGTGGCACCGAGGAAGAAGATGAAGATGGTGTCCCAAGTGAGGAACTCACTGGCCTGGGTGGAGCAACCCACAGTCAGACCGAGGAGCATCACAACGATGTCGTTCAGCGCGCTACCAGCAGTCTTAGCCAGACGAGTGGTCTTGGTGCTCTCCTTCAAAAGGTTGCCGAAGAACAGCATACCCAGCAGTGGCAGACCCGAAGGCACCACGAAGGTAGTGATGAGCAAACCTACGATAGGGAAGAGAATCTTCTCTGTCTCGCTTACCGAACGAGAAGGCTTCATCTTGATGAGGCGCTCGTTCTTTGTAGTGAGCAGACGCATTACTGGAGGCTGGATTACTGGCACGAGCGCCATGTAGGAGTAGGCGCAGACAGCAATGGCTCCCATGAGGTTGGGTGCGAGTTTAGATGACAGGAAAATGGCCGTAGGACCGTCAGCGCCACCGATGATGGCGATACCGGCAGCCTGGTTGGGCTCGAAACCGATGGCCAAGGCTATCATGTAGGCACCGAAGATACCAAACTGAGCGGCGGCACCGATAAGCATCAGTTTAGGATTGGCAATCAGGGCCGAGAAGTCGGTCATGGCGCCAATTCCCAGGAACACAAGGGGAGGATACCATCCCAACTTCACGCCTTGATAGAAGAAGTTGAGCACGGCGTTGTCCTCATATAAGCCAATCTCCAGACCAGCGGCCTTGAACGGGATGTTACCCAGAATGATACCCAGTCCGATGGGAATGAGCAACAGAGGCTCGAAGTCTTTCTTGATGGCAAGCCAGATGAAGAATGCACCGACGGCTATCATAATCAGGTTTCCCCACTCAAGGTTGGCAAACCCCGTGTACGACAGGAAATCGACGAACTTCTGGGCTATGAAACTTAGAATACCTGTACTTTCCAACATAATCATTCAATTGTAATAAGGATTGTACCTTCCATCACTGCGT
>CACYEC010000467.1 GCA_902773225.1 uncultured Bacteroidales bacterium | reverse complement strand
TATTGAATTATCGAAATATTATTCTGCTGATATTAAGAATTTTATGGAATTATCGATTAAATCGCAAGCGATTTTTAGAAGTTACCTTAAATCTTTATAGTTTACCTTGTTCGGCGTAACTGTAGAATCCGCCATCGGCAACGATGACATGATCGATAAGCTTGATGTTCACCGCCAAGCATGCATTGCGCATGTTCTCAGTGAGTTTATCGTCCTGCCGGCTGGGGCGGAGTGAACCTGAAGGATGGTTATGACACAATATAATTGCAGTCGCATCGGCCATCAGTGCATGCTTGAGAACAATCCTCACATCCACGCTGGTTTCAGTGATACCTCCGTTGCTGATTTGCCTGACTCCGAGCAATCGTGCACTATTGTTGAGCAGAAACACCCAACATGCCTCGTGTGCGAGGTTCTGCACTTTGAGTCGCATGTAGAGATACACGTCTTCAGCCCTGGTGATTTGCTTGAGTTCCTGCATGGACTCCATCGCCCGTCGTTGTCCAATCTCAGCTGCCGCCTTGATGGTGACCGCCTTTGCCTCTCCGATGCCATTATACTCCATCAGGCTCTTGAGGTTCATTCTGTAGAGGTTTGTAAACTTGTCTGCGCAGTCGTCCATGACCTCCTGCATCAATTCCACAGCGGTTTTCTTGGTTGTTCCACTGCCTATGAGAATTGCGAGCAACTCGGCATTGGTAAGGCTCTCAGGCCCGGTGTCGATGAGTTTCTCCCGAGGCTGGTCGGAGCGGTCCATATCCTTGAGCGACATTTTCTTGCCCTCTTCTCTCTCTGTCTCCATATTCTGGTCATTCGTAGAAATTCTTCTCGTATGCCGCGAAAGCGCCCTTTTTCATGACACATCGTTGCCACCATGCCTTGATGAATCCCAATCCGTAGCCGAAGAGTTGCACGAAAGCAGCCTCGACGGAAAGGAATCCTATCACCGCACTCTTGTTCTTCACACTGCTGTCGATGAAAATCATCAAGACATACAGCACAAGCGGTATCAGCGGCAAAGCGTACCACGGCAGGACGGCATGCCCTACAGGAATGCCCCCCTTGGCCGTGAACTCCAGGACGAGCGCCAGCAGCAGCAGGAATATGACCCCCACGGTGAACACCATTGGCAGGAGATGGACGAGCTTGAGCGACTCAGGGTATTTCTTAAATAGGTTGATGCGTGCGATGCCACTGTTGTAAACCTGTTTGAAGAACTTGTCGAGGTCGGTCCGTCGTTTGTGCCATACCCAGGCCTCAGGGAAGAGCCTGCACTTATATCCTCCCTTGAAGATGCGAATGCTGAGGTCGATGTCCTCTCCGAACCGCATCTTGGAGAATCCTCCCAAAGCCTGATAGACCTCGCGCTTCATTCCCATATTGAAAGAGCGGGGATAGAACTTGTCGAGTTTCTTCTTTCCTCCCCTGATGCCTCCAGTGGTGAAAAATGAAGTCATGGAGTAATTGATGGCCTTCTGTATGGGCGTGAAAGAGTCGTGGGCCCTGTCTGGCCCCCCGAAGGCATCGCAAGGCTCACGTTTGAGTTCGGCATCGATGGCCGCGAGATATCCCTCAGGTATGACGCAGTCGCTGTCGAGAATCAGCACATAGTCTCCATGGCTTCTCTCCACACCATAATTTCGGCTTGGGCCGGGTCCTGAGTTGTCCTTATAATAATAATGTATATCGAGTTGACCTGTGTATTTGTCAATCACCTCCTTGCAGCGTTTCACGCTGCCGTCTTCCACAATCACGACCTCAAAGTCCTTCACTTGCTGGTGAGTCAGGCTCTCCAGCAGTTCGTCGGCCTCATCGGGACGATTATACACGGGAATCACTATGGAATACTTCATTAAAGACAGGGTTTTATGAGCATGATGGTCAATCTGAACCTTTTATGGTATGTTCTATTCATCACGAATTATTGAATTATCGAATTATTATTCTGCTGATATTACGAATTTTATGGAATTATCGATAAAATCGCAAGCGATTTTTAGAAGTTACCTTATTTGATGATTTTCTTTCCAGCAGAGATATAAACACCCTTGGGAAGATCCTGGATGCCGGAAGCAGAGGTGCGGATTTGCTGACCATTGAGATTGTAAAGGGGCGAGTTGTTGTCCTCTGCTTCATTCACTCTTTGTATAGCGTCAGGTTCCTCGTTTTCACTGAGATTGAGCACATTCACACTGGCATCGCCAGTATCAGCCATGAAATAGGCACGGAAAGGCGAGATGCCCACCTGACTGTCCACCAAATAGAACTTACCACCACTAAGCACATAGGCAGGAGTGGAAGTTGTCACCCCCGGTGCTTGCCTGATGTCGGTCATGCGTGTGTATGTGCCGTACATAGCCGCTCCATCAACGGATTTTGTCAAGGGAACGGGTAAGTCCTCGAATTCACCCCTCGCACCAGCCAGAGTTGAGATGGCGTCAGAGAGGTTGACAAGATAAGGATGGTCGGGTTCAGCGCTTTCCACCTCCTTGAAAGTGAGGCATTCGGAATTGGCATTGAACTGTGAAAGGTCGAGAATCCGTCCGTTGATATTGCTTGGGGTAAAAGGCACCATCAGAGTCACCCATTTACCTCCGTCCACCTGTCGGTAGAGTACAGCCTCAGAAGCTGTGTAATCGTTTCCGCCATCATCGAAGTTGTATCCATCGTAGAGAACCATAGCGTTCATCATGCCATCCGTGATGGAGTTGTTGACCACGCCTCTGGCTCCAAGAGCGAGTTGGCTGGAGTTGATGACGGTGTTGGGGTTGGCGACAATCACATCGCAAGTGATGGGAAGGTTCACTTCCACATAGGGCGTGTTGGCATCGGCATTCACCGACTCGCAGAAGGTCTGGGTTCCATCGCTAATATAATAAAGGTGTATGTCATCGACACTCATCCAACTTGTGCCGACCATATCGAAAGCAATGGTCATACTGCCGTTCTCTGCAACAGTTGCAGTCGCACTGATCCACTGCCAACCGTGGCAAGTGTTGTTCTGCGCGGCAAAACCACCTTTGTCGCTGTATGGCATCTGCACTCCGTTGGTGTTGATTTGGTCGATGTTGGTGTCAGCATTTCCCTTGCCGTTAAAGGTCGTTCCACTGGTCTGGTTGATTCGGGCCGTCACCTTTCCGCCATTGTAGGAGCGGGCTGCGGCAACAAGTTTGTAAGTACCTGCCGGCACATGTTCGATGTATTGACTGATGGTGCCGTTGCTGGTCCGCTCCAAATAGTTGTCGTTCTCACTGCTTCCCGTCCAACTCTCCTTGATCCAATACACCAAGCCTGCACCTTCCCACCCGTCGGCAGCAGCCCCGTCGGGGTTCTGGATTAAGAAGGTGGCATCAGCATCGTTGCTGATGATTTGTTGTTTCAGAGCCTCATAGTCGAACTCCGCGCTTTCCAACGAAAAGAGCCGGAAATTGTCGATCATGATGCAACTGCCACCATTTTGCCATGTGATGTCCACAGCAACATCCACATCAGTGGTGGAAGCAAGTTCGAACTCCACAGAGGCAGTGTTCCACTCCAAAGTGGTGAAGATATTTGCCGAACCTTCATTAAAAGTTGTCGCATCGGTAGATGTTGACGAGGCTCTAAGTTTGAAAGAGGATGTGGCGCCATTGTTATAAGCCGACCGGTGGTCCATACTGAGACGGTAGCGCCCCGCAGGAACGTTGCGCAAGGTCTGCTTGACAGTGTTGGTTCCCGTATTCCATCCCATTCGGAGATAGTATGCATGTGAGCCATCGGGAATGGTTGTCACCTTTCCAAAGTTGTTGTCGGTGTAGCAGTTGGCGTTGACGAGCAGTACGGGGTTAGCATTGCCGGTAACGTTCCAACCTGTCGGGTTAGCGAGAGTCCAGCCTCGGAGTCCGTCGGCTGAGTTGTTTACTGGTGTGAGGCTGCTCTCGCTGTCAGCCTCGAAGGAAGGGTTTAGGAAATACTGGTCAGTGACATCCTTATCCTGACTTTTATCCTCTACTCTGCCATAGATGGCCACTTTCTTCACGGCCACCCTGTTGCTTCCTCCTAAGAGTTTCACCTTCACGAACTTTGCTTCCACCTCGGAGAAAGTGACGATGATGTCGTTTCCCTGGGTAGTGGTCGTACATCCTGGAATATTGACGAACGAGCCGTCGGTCTGTCCATACTGTGGAACGACAGAGGTGGGTGCTGTCAGTCCTTCCATGCCGCTGACCACAATCTTGTTGATTCTACATTTGTTGCGGAGACGGAAAGCGAGGTATTCAGACCCAGAGGAAGCGTTGTTGAGTGTCTGGTAATAGGTGTCTTCTTGTCCGTCGAGCACAGCGAAAGGCAGGTGTGACCCCTCATAACTGTTGGCATAAGCCTGAGTGCCGTATGCCACATTGCGGTAGTCGCCAGGGAAGTCGGCAGTAACGGCGTTGACACCGCTTCCATTGGCCTCGACGAACTTGCATCCGCCAGCAGGAATGGTGACAGAGCCCGTGGCAATATTGCCGTCTTTGGCGATGATGGTTACCGAGACGGTTTGGCTCGATGCACTCTCGTTGCTGATGTAGGCAGCGGATGGGTTCTCATCAGCCTGGACCGCCTTGACATGAGTTCCTTCCCCTTCGACGAACACGCGCAGTTCCTGAGCGATGTTGAAGTTCCGTACACAATAGAAAGTAGCCGAAGAGTTGTTTCCTGCAATGTTTGTGGTCTGATTGAACACAGGTGCGCCGTAGCGGCAAGTGACGGTGAGCGGCCAGGGAGTGTTGTCGTCGGCGAAAAGGTTGCTGAGGAGCATATAGTGCGTGCCATCGGGGTCGCAGGCGATGACTCCGTGCCATCCTTCCACCCAGTCGGCCTGTTGGGTGAGGTCCTGCACTTGTGCTGCCAGCGATTTGGTGCGCTCAGCGTTGACGTTGCTATAATAAACGAAAACGCGCTTATGGTTCATCTCTGTTCCCACTTGTGAACTACTGGCAGAGTAAGCAGGATAGATTTTGGCGGTGTAGATGGAGTTGTTGAGCGAACGGTCGCCGAAGGCCATGGTGTTGCCATAGTCACGGAGGCAGATGAAGCCAAGTGTATTATCGATGTTGGCCCAGGTACTGTTCCATGTGCTGTAACTGCTGCCGTTGGTTTGTATGTGCGAGATACTATTTCCGTTTCCGTAGTAGATGGTACGTTTCTCCTTCATGAAAGGATCGACACTGATACCCATCATACCACCTTGCTCGACACTGACAGAAGTAGCACTGTTGGCTTTGAGTGCGTCGATAAGGATAACGGCGTTACCGCTGGTGGCGTAGAGGCAGAACGACTGTGGAATCTGACCACCATTGGCTAAGACCTGTCCGTTCATAGCGTATCCCTCAGGGAAAAGCGCATAATTGCCCTTGACAGACGCTGTGTTGTCGGCACGGCTGTATGTGCCGAGGATATTGCCCGTGTTGTGTGTAGAGAAAGGCACCATGATTTTGTTGTTGTCGGGCGTGTTAGGCACCACAATGCCAGAATAGCGCTTTTGTCCGTCGTTCCAATAGAAGCAGGTAAAACGGTCCTTACTCATGCTGCGGACGAGATTCTGTGTCTCGAAATACTTAGTTCCGGCATGGCGGAGGCGGAAGGTGTCCCATTCGGTGGGCTGCATACTGCCCACGGGGAAGAACTCGTGCATGAGATATGTCATCATGACTCGGTGTCCAGTCACACCCATACGACGCGGTCCGATGTCGCTGTTGAGCATCCAACTGCCATCGTTCGTTGTGCCTTGACGAGCCTTTGTGTATTTGAACGCCATGTTCTCGAGCATCAAGGCGTCGGCATCGCCAAAGATGGTAGCCATCCCCGTGTATGCTGGCAGTTGGTCGTAGAGGAACATGCTCCAGTCGTTGCCAGTAGGCATGACCAGTTCACCGTCGGCGAGTGCAAGTTCCTTAAGCACAGCATTGAACATGGGCTGCTGGTTCCAGAGCAGTGTCTCGGAAAGCGGGAAAGTCTTGCTTGCCCCAGCCTGCTGCATACACTTGAGGGCGAGGTAACTCTCGCAAAGTTCCTGTATGACCACATTCTGGTAACTGGTGTGGAAATAATTGTGGTTCTGGAGGGTGTAGTCAGCATATAGGTTCTGTCCGGAGTACCATTCCTTGGCTGCTTTTCCGTCGACGATGGTATCATCGTACTTGTCCTGGAGCATGGAGTAGCACGCCATGGCGAACTGTTGCATCTTGGCATACCACTTGTCAGCGTTGGCATCATCGGGATAGAGGGCACAAGCCACGGCGAGGACGTTGGTTTCCCATCCGTTCTCCTCGGCCTTTGTGTCGCCAGCAAACCCCGTTGGCACGGAGCGCGTGAGTTCATAATCGGCCTCGGCCTTGATGACAGTGCGTATGCGGGAACGCTCAGTGGCGGCGAGTTGGTTGCCGAGCATCCATGTGGCAAATCCAAGGCTCTCAGTCCAGAGGCTGCTCTCCCAGACGTATGTGCTGCCGCTCGACCCCCAATAATCATTGTTGGTGCACTTCTTGAGTTGCGTGCTACGGTGGGTGGAGTAACTGTATGCGACTGCTTTCTTCGCCATACTGAGCACGTCGTTGTAGGTGATGCCCGATGGCAATGCCACACCAGCTGGCTGACAGTATTTATAGACGAAAGCGCAGAGCATGGCTATGTCGGCGTTGGTTCGCACACCGTCCTCATTGTTCTGTCCGGCACTGTTGGCCTTGAAGTATCCACAAGCCGTACCAGCACTGTTGGTACCAGCGTCGGTATAGATGCTCTTGGCATACTGCATGAAATTGGCGAGCATCTGGAGGGCGTCGCTCTTGAGTTGGTTTTCTCCAATGTAGTCGTGTGTGATTACACCTTCGGTGGGACTGCTGACATCTGCCTCAGTCTGGGCCATCGACAGCATAGGCCATGCTATCAATGCCAGCAAAGTTAAAAAGTGTTTTTGCATAAATGTATTGAGTTGATTTGTTTTTATCACGAATTGATGAATGTGAGTGTTCTGAATAACCGGAGTTATCTGATTTTTCTTTGAGTGCTCTGTAATCTCAAAATGCAAATTTACCGCAAATCATCCATATTTCAAAATTATTGACGAATAGTTTGTAAATATCGTGAAAATGTCGTTAATTTGCAAAGGAATAGTGATGGCCAATGCGAACCAGCCAGAAGAGTCGGGCTGTTCAGACAAGTCAGACATTTTCGATGAGAATCATTCTTAACGTAACTAACAACTCACTCTAAATAAAATGATGAAACAATTACTAACTTTCGCTTTCCTGCTCATTTCCATTGGCATGAACGCACAGATGACATTCACCTACAATGTAGATGTGGAGACCACCACAGAGGCAGGCGGTTTGACTCATGTCACCGTACCTTCCGGCACCGACTGGTCTTCGCTCATCACCGGTGTGAAGGTTGATGGCGTGCCCGTCTCCGCTTCCGAGGTGAGTCCCAATCCCACGACGACCAGAATCTATCCCGATAGATTGGAGGTTTTCACCTACAACGACAAGGCCTACGCCTTCCGTTTCGAGTCAGACGAATACTTCACCGCAGTGTTTATCTCCGACTGCCACGTTAACCAGGGTGAAGGACATGACGGCACGAGCGACGCG
>CACYEC010000466.1 GCA_902773225.1 uncultured Bacteroidales bacterium | reverse complement strand
CGCGACCAACTGGTAGGGACGCCTCGCCGAGGCGTCCGCGCTGGTAGGGCGGTCGCCCCGCGACCGCCGCCTCTGCGGCCATGGGACGCGTCGCAAGACAGCCTGAGAAACTACACTTGTAAAGGCGCACAGAAGGGTAATTGCCTTCATGCAGTTTCACCTCCTTCGGTGTATTTTTACGCGCTCTCTCAGGTGCCTCTTGCGATGCATCGGAGGAGGTTTCCGTTTTCCGCCTCGCCGATGTCTCGAAAGGGGCGCAAGCTCTTAGGAACGGGAAAGGAATAACGATGAATAAAAAAGTTATAGCAAGTATGTCTCTTATGGTGGTTGCCAATTTGGTGACCGTTTTCTACGTTAACCACCAGATGCTTGGCATGCAGAAAACTGTTGACGAGATGAGATGTCTTACAATCCAATTGCCGCCCGAACTTGAGTCTAAACTTGAAGGCGACCTGGACAAACTTGTTCAAAGCATTACAAATTCAGCAAACAATGCAGTAGCATCAATTACGACAGACGTCAACGGCGTCGTTGCCGACATGAAACAAGATGTGGTAGCAACGAAAAAGACGGCCGACGAGGCATATGCAAGGCTGACACCAATGGTACAGTCATTGACAGAGAGTTTGTTTGTCTCCGTTACGACCGATGTCAACCGCGTCGTTGCGGACATGAAGCATAATGTAGTTGACGCGAAAAAATCGACTGAAGAAGCATTCGGTGATGCCACACAGATGATGCACTCTGCAATTCTTGATGCCAGCAGTAATCTTGTAAGGATGTGCCGGTCAAAGGTTTTGGGTAATGAGTTGGAAGCGGAGCGGTCTTATCAAAAAGCGGTTCAAGTGTTAGATGATGGTGATTTTGCGTTAGCCAAGCTGTATTGCATGAATGCAATAAATCATTCTCCGACCAAAAAGTTGTATTTTGAGAAGTTGCTTGAGATCAGTGCCAATGCTGGCAATGAAACACGTGATGACCTTGAACAAATCAAGGGTGCGTTGGAACTTGGAATTTTTCAGGTGGCGGCAGACGATGTGTTGGGCATGAGAAACATGCTGGCTGGTGTAATTGAAAAGCTCAATAAGATGGATGTTACCGCGCAATTGTCACGAGAAGAGGAAGAGAAAGCGGCTTTTGATCAAGCTTTGACAAGTCTACGCAAAGGTGATTTGAGTTATGATTCCGTGATCGGTGCCAATAATGAAGAACGTCTTGTCTTGCTTCAGCAACGACTTGCGATTCTTCGCGACATAGATAAGACACGGTTGGCGACAAATGATGTGGCCTGGGTTGAGGAACAATTAGCCCGGACGAGAGCATCGCTCGAATACTTTGGTCTTGTCAACTCTATTGATTCGTACTTGTTTCGCGCTCAAAAGTTGCTTGAAGAGGAACCGCCGAAACTTGGCTCTGTCAATGTGATGGTACAAACGGCCAGTCAATTGCTCAGTCAGGCTTTTGGTATTGAAACGGCATGCCTGCCAATTACAGCACAGGATAAGCTCCAGATGTTTGCCAAATGGATAGAGGCAATTGAGGTCAAGTTTAACAAAATAAAGTCCAAGCCAGCTATAGCGGAGATTCATGCGTTGATTGCAAAGGTTGACAGAATTGAAGTCATGGCACCATATCAAGCGAAGATTGACAGTATCAACGAATGCCTTTTGATGATTTCACAGAAACTAACTATGGTTTTTGATCCTGATACGCGCAATTCGTTTGAGAATGAGATCAAGAAGTTGTCCATTAAGTTGGGTAAGTGCCGCCAAGCACAGTACAAGGCATATCAATCATGGGCTATCGAAAGATGTAATGAAGGTATGGAAAGGTATAGAAAGTGGCATCGTGTTGACATACCAGATGCAGAGTTGGTGGTCTATAGATATTTGATAAATATTGACAGTACGTTACTTTCACCAGACGTCGCGCGCTTGTATCAAGATGTTTTGGGCAAGCAATTTGATGAACTGAAGGATCATACTGTCAAGGTTGAGATAGATTTGGCAAGGCACAACAAGAAACAACTCAGCGATTTTTAAATTATGCTATTTAAGGATAAAGCCTATGCAGAAAATATTAATCATTTTCAGCATTCTTGCTGTTTGCTTTGTCTCCTACGGTGAGACGCTGCAAGGACAGTCGCGAAAAGCAGAAATTGCAGCCTCATCTTTTGCGGCAGCATCTGCCTCGGCACTGTCGAAAGCCGATGTCGCGTTAGCACGGTCATTTGTTGTTAGGAATGGTTTCAAGGGTAGTTTCGGCGAAAGCATCGCGGAGAAGTCGTATATTGACACATATTTTTCTAAGGAGGGACATTGGACGAGCATAACGCCACGCTCTGGCCCACAGGGATTGGATCACCTTTTCATAAAGACAAGAAAAGGAGTAATAAAAGACATCATGGTGGGCGAGTCTAAATTTAATACGTCTACCCTGAACAAACACACAAAAGATGGTATCCAGATGGGTGAAGAATGGATCGGTAATCGACTTAAGGGATTGGCGTGGAGATATACACAAGTTTCAACAATGCAGGAGATTGGTTTTGGGAAGCCGCCGCTCAATCCAGCAAGAAAGCTGTGTGTTGTGTTGAAGAGTGGTAAGAAGGTATATTTCTGGACGGAAGGTTACAAATGGAATTTCTCGGGTACCGAGACGGAATTAGCAGAGGCAAGACTTCGTACTTCGCAGTATGGAGAGTACTTTGATAGGGCATCGAGAGGCCTAGTAAAATATAGATCTCAAGTGTTTAACATCGTTCCAAGCGGGAACGATATAGAGATTCGTATTTACGACACAAAGACAATGTCGAATGGCAATTTGCATGCATTGAAGCCACAAGTAGTATTGAGGTTTAAGGATGCCATGCTTTCCAAAGGTGCCATATCCGAATTAGAGATGGCCGCTCAGATTCAAAGAAAAATGGGGCTGAGTGATGCTGACAGCATAGCTTATGCGCGAAAACTTCTTAAAGAGTACGATTCGCGGGCACTGATGGGAGAATTTTCGTTAGCCGAGACCGTAGTTGCGAATTCTGCAAAGGCAACTGCCGTTGG
Source organism: uncultured Bacteroidales bacterium (assembly GCA_902773225.1). GTDB lineage: Bacteria > Bacteroidota > Bacteroidia > Bacteroidales > Bacteroidaceae > RUG11857. Next base: position 1,220 of record CACYEC010000466.1, on the reverse strand, counting down.
TGTAGCACTTGATGCTGTGATACAACTTATTAGTGCAGGAGAGATTGATGCGGCGTTATTGGGAATTGATTCAGGCAGTGTGTTCTTGGGCACAACAGTTGGGCAGTTGACGCACATTGCGTTGACCAGGCCTATTGCGTACAATTTCATACGAAATATTTCTGGCCCATTACATTGTAGCACTCCTATGGCAACATCAATATTGTCTTCAATGGCCGGTGGCGTGGCGACCTCTACGATTCTAAGTTATGGGATGTATTTTCTTGGCTACGCCGATCTAAAGACCGCCAACCGTCAAATGATAATTGGTACGGCATCCACAGGAGCAGCAACTGCGTTTGTTGGTGGTGCAATGTGGATCGCCACGACCTATGGAACAGCGGGAACGGGAGTGGCAATTTCTGGGCTAAGTGGTGCAGCCGCAAATAGTGCGGCACTTGCATGGCTTGGTGGAGGTACGGTTGCGTCAGGTGGCGGCGGCATGGCTGCGGGGGCAGCGGTGTTAACGGGAGGCGCGGTCGTTGTGATTGTTAGTATTGTTGCTGCTGGTTATTATGGGTTCAAAATGTATGATCAGCACGAGGATACACTACGTATTTGTTCGGAGTTGGACTACTATCGCGATAGCACAGCACTTGATCTTATACTTAGGAACGACCATAGATATAATTCGATGAGGCCACATTTTGTGGAGTAAATCATGTCTGGGATGAGGAAAGTCGCATTCACGGCCATGACTGTCAACAAAGTAGTAGATGTCTTTCGCTTTCCGGAGCAAATGCCAGAATACGACATTTTCCAGTTTGTGCCCGAGGTTGAGTCGGTTGCCGAAATCGAGAAGCGCGGCAAGGGCTGCATCACAAGCATAAATCTTTTTCGGTGCGAGCATATTGGGTTTGCGCGCCAAAATATCATATTTTCCTGCCGATAGCATAATTAGTTTATTGCAGATAAAATAAATTGAGATAGGGGGGGGCACACATGGTGAAAGATTAGATTTACAGGCGAGTCCACTGGCCGGTGCCCCCGTTGCGGTTACGCGGGACGCGTGACCCTACCGCCGGACTTTGCGAAATGCGGTGGTGGCTGGCGGGCGGTTGAAGCGCCGCCGAGACGGCGGCTCTCTATAAGGTCGCGCAGGAGCGCGACCCTCCTATGGGAACAATTGTCAAGGGCCAATCGCGAAGCGATTCAACCTCTCAGCAATTCCGCTGTGTTCT
>CACYEC010000465.1 GCA_902773225.1 uncultured Bacteroidales bacterium | reverse complement strand
TGGGAGTGGTCTTCATTGAGCCAAACGGTCATGCCGTTTTGGAGAGTGATTTCCTTGACTTGCAGTTCTGGAGCAACCTGTGCTTGGACAATACAGAACAAGAAAAAACATGTCAACAGATAGAAGGTTCTTCTCATCATCGGGAGGTGTTGATTCTATGTCCTTTGATAGGACTGTTTTTAGGGTGATATGAAAAAGAGGTGGGGACTTGATGTTGATAAGTACACCCACCTCTTGTCTAAATGATTAACGCGAAATAGAAATTAGTATTGTTTCGTGTTTCGCTTTTTAAGATTATTTCACCAGGACTTTCACCGTGCGTACAGTACCGTCTGCCATGCGCTGGCGCATGATGTTCACTCCCTTGGCTGGTGCTGCGATGCGTGAACCACTGAGGTCGTAGTATTCTGCGTCGGCAATTTGTGAACTACCATTGACAGTCTTTGGAGCGTCAATACCTGTCGGTGTGTCTGTGCCGAGGTAGTAGAGGTGGAAGTTGTCGAAGATGGTCCAGTCGTTGGCGATAGTGGTGAATTTGTAGATTCCTACGGTCAGTGTGTTGCCTTCTTCAAGATAGATGTCAACCGCGTTGCCGTCGGGGTTCTGACCGGCGTTGAAGAGGTAGTTGGCGGCCTCCATCGTGTTGGCGAAGTAAATCACATGCTCTGCATCTACGGTCTCGTCTGAGGCATTGGGACTCCAGTAACCGTTGAATTCCACACCTGTGGTGTTGAATGCAGCCCACGACAAAATCGGAGTGGTGTTGTCGAACGAGCCGTTGTTGGCGTAGAGCATGGCGTTGAGTACGTTCGAACCTGCATAGCGGCGGGATGCCAAAACCTCTATGGCCTCTTCTCCTTGCTCTGGCTCGGTGTTGGCCTTGTTGTAGGCCTCTTCACATGTACCATCACGGTAGAAACCTTGGACAGCCACACGGTAGTAGCCAGCGGGAAGGCCTGTGACTGCTTGGTTGATGTTGAAGTTCTGGTTGAAGAACTCACATTCTTGATAAGCCACGCCTTGGGTGCCCATGCTGATTGTCCAGCCCTCGGCATTGTCGGTGGAGAAGGAGGCATTGTTCAGCGCGAAAGTGATATCCACAGGTGATGTCTCTGTGGCGTCTTTACCTGTTATCGTGGATTTCATCAGGCTGAGCAGGGCATCTGTATAGCCTGCTATGGCGGGTTCGTCGGCTGTGCTGATGCCTGCAATCTGCTCGGTATAAAGGGCTGTTACAGAGGCGTCGTTCCACTCCTCGGCTGATGGGAGAACTGCGGCGTACGCGCGGATAGCGCTGGCCAGTGCGTTGAGGGCAGGAAGGTCGTCCACTGTGGCTGTCTCGGCGGAGAGTGCTGTGGCGATATTGGTGCTACCTGCGTTATAAACTGCCTTCACGTTGGTTGACGAGGCTTGTGACGCAAGGGTGTTTAAGTCGTCGGCGGCAGTGAAAGACTGCTCGGTGGCAATGGTGGCGTTGATTTCAGAGATGAGGTCGGTGAGTTGGGCGATAGCGTTATAAGTGTTGTCGCCAGCGGCGATTTCTTCTACTTTCTTCTCTGCGTTGGTCTTGTCACCAGTCAACAACAACTGTGCTATCACTTCCTCTACTTCTGCCTCCTTGGCCTTGAGGTCTGCGGTAAGGTCAACCTCTGTGCCGTAGTAAGTCAGCACAAAGTTGGTCACGCAGAAGAAACCTGCGTATGCAACACCTGTGGCTGTTGATTCTGTTCCGATGGTCAGTGTGCCGTCTTCACCTACATAAACCTTGTCTGTGGAGAGGGTCGTCCAGTTCTCAGCACCCCAGCCGTCGTAGTTCAATGGGGCTGATACTTTCTTCACACCATTGCTCAATGCGTAGGTGTGCTGGTCGCCGATGACATTGGATACAAGGTCTGCGCTGACGCTATAATAGCCTGCAGGCAGATTGATCAGGTCTTGATGGATGTCGAGTGTACCGGCAATGGACTTGGCATGCCAGTCGTTCCAGCAGATGCGTCCTTCTGTCCAGTTCACGCGGGCATCGTCAACACTGAAGGTGTTGCCGTTAACCCAGCCTGTGGAGTTGTAGTCTGATGGAGTGGTGTTGTTAGCGTAGGAATGGCTTTCTGCGTAGGGGAAAGCATACACGCCGTCACTGCCGGTCGGTTCGGCGTCTGGATTGCAGAACCAGGGATGAAGCACAATAGCGGTGATGTTGATGCCAGTGCCGTCGGAGGGTATCTCTTGAGAAGTCACATAGGCCACCTTGGCCTTGTTGATGATGGCGTTGGCGCTGTTCACTTCCTCCATCTTGGTCGGATCGGCCATAAGTGTCTCTGCCTCGTTCAGTGCGGTGAGATACGTGTCAAAACCTGGGTAACTGGTGCTGGCAGCGTATTCCTTCTCCGTTTCTATCGCCGCTCTTGTAGCGTCGATACCTTTCACTATGCTGGAAGCAAGTTCCACCAAGGCGATAATCTGTTTGGCTCCTTCCTTGTAGCCCTCAATCGTCGGAGAGTCGTAAAGGGCATCGTCAATAGTCATCACCTGGTCTCCGATAGTTTCAGCCAGCGTACCATAGTTCCCCAACTCCACGGAGAAGTCTTCGTATTCCGACATGGCGGCAAGGTATTCTGACTGGGCCACGGCAAGGCGAGTGTCGTCATCCACCTGTCCGCTCTTGATTTTCATCACTAATTCCTGTTGGGCTGAGGTCAACTCTCCTGCATAGACAGTGAAGTCGTCGTAAGCGAATGCGGGGTCGGGGTCGTTCCAGTGCCATTGGGCCACACCGCCAAGCACAAGGTAGTCGTACTTGTACTGTTTCAACTGGCCCAAGAAATCCTCTGTGCCGTAGAAACCGTCCTTGTTCACCCATTTGTTCTTTAACTCGGCATCCACAAAAAGGCTTGTGGTGCCTTCCTGAGAGTTGAACGACAGACCCACATAGTGCCAGTTGTCGTCGAAGGGGGTCGGCACGCTGATGATGGTGTCCTCCCCAGCTTCAGTCTGAGCTTCCTGGTCCTCGGTGTGCTGGTCAAGCCAAGTCACATCGACAAGATTGGTTCCGTTCACGTTTTCGGCATCGCCAAAGTCGTCC
>CACYEC010000464.1 GCA_902773225.1 uncultured Bacteroidales bacterium | reverse complement strand
TTATAACTTCAATTAGAAAATGGGTAAACTTACAAAAAATCAGAAAGCGTACGCAGACAAGATTGAAGCAGGGAAGGCTTACACTTTGAGTGAGGCCGCAGCATTGGTTAAGGAAATCACGTACACCAAGTTCGACGCTTCTCTTGACATCGATGTCCGTTTGGGTATCGACCCTAAGAAGAGCAACCAAATGGTACGTGGTGTGGTGTCTCTCCCTAACGGTACAGGTAAGGAAGTGCGCGTGCTCTGCCTCTGTACTTCTGATGTTGCCGCTGCTGCTGAAGAGGCTGGCGCTGACTATGTTGGTCTCGACGAGTATGTCGAGAAAATTAAGGGCGGATGGACTGACGTCGATGTAATCATCACAATGCCATCCTGCATGGGTAAGATTGGTGCTCTGGGTCGTATTCTTGGTCCTCGTGGCCTGATGCCTAACCCCAAGAGTGGCACTGTCACTATGGATGTTGCCAAGGCTGTACGCGAAGTAAAGCAAGGTAAGATAGATTTCAGGAACGACAAGACCGGTATTGTTCACGCTTCCATCGGTAAGGTTTCCTTCCCTGTTGAGAAGATCGTTCAGAACGCCAAGGAGTTCATCAACACAATCATCAAACTGAAGCCTGCAACCGCCAAGGGCACTTACATCAAGAGCGTTTATCTTTCAAGCACTATGAGCAAGGGTGTCAAGGTTGACACTAAATCAATTGACTAATTATTGAATGCATTATGAAGAAAGAAGATAAAAGCTTATTGATTTCCAGTCTTACTGAGACACTGAATAAGTATCCTCATTTCTATCTTGTTGACCTCACTGCACTCGACTCTCAGACAACGAGCGACCTGCGACGTGAGTGCTTCAAGCAGAACTTGAAACTGGTCATGGTGAAGAACACCCTTTTCGAGAAGGCTCTCGAGAGCAAAGAAGGGGATTTCTCTTCCTTGAAACCAATCCTGAAGGGTACTACAGGTGTGATGTTTACAGAGGTGGCCAATGCACCTGCCAAACTGATTAAGAGTTTCGGCAAGAAGTACAATGGCGTGCCTGCTCTCAAAGGTGCATACGCAGAGGAAAGCATCTATATCGGTGCTGACCAACTTGACGCTCTCGCAACTATCAAGAGCAAGAACGAGTTGATTGCTGAGGTTGTTGCTATGCTCGAGTCTCCTATCAAGGGGGTTATCTCCGCTTTGGACTCTGCGCCTAACACTATCCACGGCGTTCTCGACACTTTGGCTGAGCGCGGTGAATAAAACGCAAAACCGACGGTGGGAGTACACTGCGGTTTCAATTTTAAGATAATAAAAATAACAATAAAAAAGTAGATAAAAAATGGCAGATTTGAAAGCTATTGCTGAAGAATTGGTAAATTTGACAGTGAAAGAAGTTAGTGAACTTAAGGCTATCCTTAAGGACGAGTATGGTATTGAGCCCGCCGCTGCAGCTGTTGCTGTTGCCGCTGCTCCAGCCGAGGACGCTCCAAAGGCAGAGGAGAAGACATCCTTCGATGTAATCCTGAAGAGCGCTGGTGCTGCTAAGCTCCAGGTTGTGAAGGCTGTGAAAGAAAACTGCGGTCTTGGTCTGAAAGAGGCTAAGGAACTCGTTGACGGTGTTCCCGCTAAGGTCAAGGAAGGCGTTGACAAGGCTACAGCTGAGGCTCTCAAGGCCGCTCTTGAGGGTGCTGGTGCTGAAGTTGAGATCAAATAATATCAACCACACTGATACAAATTGGTTAAGAGTCCTCAGGTTGAGGGTTCTTAACCTTTTTGTCTTAATACCTGAAGTCGCTCTAATCTTACAGGCCTGCCAAGGATAATCCTGGGAAATCAAGGAATGCCCAGAATAATTATGGTGAATTGGCCCTGCTATATAAAACCCAATCATTCACAAAATACACAGAGATGTCAAAAATCGTCAACAATCGAGTAAATTTTGCCTCAGTCAAGAATCCGGTTCCTTATCCAGACTTTCTTGATGTGCAGCTCAAGTCGTTTGAGGATTTTCTCCAGCTCGACACCCCTCCCGAGAAACGAAAGAACGACGGGCTTTACAAGGTGTTCTCAGAGAACTTCCCCATCACCGACACCCGCAACAACTACGAACTCGAGTTCCTGGACTACTACATCGACGCTCCCCGATATTCCATAGAGGAGTGCTTGGAACGAGGCCAGACGTACAGTGTTCCCTTGAAGGCGCATTTGAAACTCACATGCTCCGACACCGATCATGAGGACTTCAGCCCTAAGGATAGCAATGTCTATCTTGGCATGATTCCTTACATGACCCCTAACGGTACATTCGTCATCAATGGTGCCGAACGTGTCGTCGTATCACAACTCCACCGCTCTCCAGGCGTGTTTTTCGGTTCGAGCATCCACTCAAACGGAACACCTCTTTTCTCTGCACGTATCATCCCTTTCAAAGGTAGTTGGATAGAGTTCGCTACTGATATCAACAACGTGATGTATGCCTACATCGACCGTAAGAAGAAACTTCCTGTTACGACGTTGTTGCGTGCTATCGGTTATGAGAACGACCGTGACATCCTGAGCATTTTCAACCTCGCCAAGGAAGTGCCTGCTGACTTGGAGCATCTCGAGGAAGTGAAGGGCATGAAACTGGCTGCCCGTGTGCTTAAATCCTGGAACGAGGACTATGTGGATGAGGACACTGGTGAGGTGGTTTCCATCGAGAGAATTCAGGTTATCCTCGAGCGGCAGATCGTCATTGACGATGAAGCCATCGAGAAGATTCTTGAGACTGGCGTTGAAACGGTTTTCGTGCACAACGAGACTGCCAATGCCAACGACTACGCCATCATCTTCAACACTTTGCAGAAGGACCCCAACAACTCCGGTTCTGAGGCGTTGAAGTACATCTACCGTCAGTTGCGAAACGCAGAGGCTCCAGATGAGGCCAGCGCAAGAGAGGTAATCAACAACATGTTCTTCTCCGACAAGCGATACGACCTCGGTGACGTAGGCCGCTACAGAATCAACAAGAAACTTGGACTCGACACCGATCCCGACGTGAGGATTCTTACGAAGGAAGACATCATCGAGATTATCAAATACCTTATCCAGTTGTCGAACTCCAAGGCCGTGGTCGATGACATCGACCACCTCAGCAACCGCCGTGTACGCACCGTGGGAGAGCAGTTGGCCAACCAGTTCTCTGTGGGTCTTGCACGAATGAGCCGCACCATCCGTGAACGCATGAATGTTCGTGACAGCGAGGATTTCACTCCTGCCGACCTCATCAACGCGAAAACCATCTCGTCGGTCATCAACTCTTTCTTCGGTACTAACCCGTTGTCGCAGTTCATGGACCAGACCAACCCATTGGCAGAAGTGACCCACAAACGTCGTATGTCGGCCTTAGGTCCCGGTGGTCTGTCGCGTGAGCGCGCTGGCTTCGAGGTGCGCGACGTACACTACACCCACTACGGACGTCTCTGTCCTATCGAGTCGCCTGAAGGTCCTAACATCGGACTGATTTCGTCGCTCTGCGTGTACGCCAAGATCAACAGCCTCGGATTCATCGAGACTCCTTACCGCAAGGTGGCCAACAAGCACGTGGACCTCGACAACAACAATATCGTATATCTTTCTGCAGAGGAAGAGGAAGGACGTATCATCGGACAGGGCAACGCTCCGCTCGATGACAATGGAAATTTCATCCTCAAGAAAGTGAAGTGCCGCCGCGACGCTGACTATCCACAAGTGCCACCCGAGGATGTGGAACTGATGGACGTGTCGCCACAGCAAATCGCTTCTATCGCTGCAGCGCTGATTCCGTTCCTCGAGCACGACGATGCACACCGCGCACTCATGGGCTCGAACATGATGCGTCAGGCAGTGCCATTGCTCCGCACCGAGGCGCCTATCGTGGGAACCGGTATCGAAAAGCAGGTTTGCGAGGATTCACGCACTATGATTGTGGCTGAGGGCGACGGTGTCATACAGTATGTTGACGCCACAACCATCCGCATCCTCTACGACCGTACTGAGGAAGAGGAGTTCGTGAGCTTCGTGCCTGCAATGAAGGAATACAAAATCCCCAAGTTCCGCCGCACCAACCAGGATATGACCATCGACCTCCGTCCTATCTGCGACAAGGGACAGCGGGTGAAGAAAGGCGACATCCTCACCGAGGGTTACGCCACTTGTGGAGGTGAACTCGCTCTCGGACGCAACCTGCTCGTGGCCTACATGCCTTGGAAAGGTTACAACTACGAGGACGCCATTGTGCTGAGTGAGCGCGTGGTACGTGAGGACCTCCTCACTTCAGTTCACGTCAGCGAGTTCTCACTCGACGTACGCGAGACCAAGCGCGGTGTGGAGGAGTTGACCAGCGATATCCCCAATGTGAGCGAGGAAGCCACAAAAGACCTCGATGAGAATGGTATCATCCGCGTCGGCGCACATGTGGAGCCTGGTGACATCCTCATCGGAAAAATCACACCTAAGGGTGAGTCCGACCCATCACCTGAGGAGAAGTTGCTGCGCGCCATCTTCGGCGACAAGGCCGGTGACGTGAAGGACGCCTCACTGAAGGCCACTCCATCCCTGAGCGGTGTGGTGATTGACAAGAAACTCTTCTCTCGTGCCATCAAGGACCGTGCCGCTAAGAAGGCCGACAAGATTGGACAGGCAAAAATCGACGAGGAGTTCAAGGACAAGGTTGATTACCTCAAGGAAATTCTTGTTGACAAACTCATGACCCTCACCAAGGGCAAGAAATCTACCGGAGTGCTGGACTACATGGGTGTGGAAAAGGTGGCTCCCGGTGCCAAATTCCTCCACAGCGACTTCGTTAACATGGATTATACTTCCGTTCAGTTGTCGGGCTGGACTGCCGATGAACACACCAACGAGTTGATTCGTACCTTGATCATCAACTACCTCAAGCAGTACAAACTACTCGACGCAGAAAGCAAGCGCAAGAAGAACGCACTCGCAATCGGCGACGACCTGCCATCGGGCATCATCCAGATGGCTAAGGTCTATATCGCTAAGAAGCGTAAGATTGGTGTGGGCGACAAGATGGCAGGACGACACGGAAACAAGGGTATCGTTTCCAAGGTCGTGCGCATCGAGGATATGCCTTTCCTCGAGGACGGAACACCCGTCGATATCGTGCTCAACCCTCTGGGTGTGCCTTCACGTATGAACCTCGGCCAGATTTTCGAGGCAGTGCTCGGTTACGCAGGCAGCAAACTCGATGTGAAGTTCGCAACCCCTATCTTCGACGGTGCCAAAGAAAAAGATTTGAACGACTGGACCGACAAGGCCGGATTGCCACGCGGCGGCCGCACCTATCTCTACAACGGTGAGACTGGACTCCGATTCGACCAGCCTGCTACTGTGGGTGTGACCTACATGCTTAAACTCGGACACATGGTTGAGGACAAGATGCACGCCCGTTCCATTGGTCCGTACTCACTCATCACCCAGCAACCTCTCGGCGGTAAGGCCCAGTTCGGCGGACAGCGTTTCGGAGAGATGGAGGTATGGGCCCTCGAGGCTTTCGGTGCTTCTCATGTTCTCCAGGAAATCCTCACCGTGAAGTCGGACGACGTGACTGGACGCAGCAAGGCTTACGAAGCCATTGTCAAGGGTGACCCACTTCCAACTCCAGGCATACCAGAGTCTCTCAATGTGCTGTTGCACGAGCTTCGTGGTCTCGGCCTTAGCATTACATTGGAATAACAGTAACAACTTCATGTAACACAAGATAGAAATGGCTTTTAAGAAAGAAACAAAGACAAAGACCAATTTCACGAAAATCACCATCGGTCTGGCGTCTCCTGACGAAATCCAGCAGAACTCGTATGGTGAGGTTCTGAAGCCTGAGACCATCAATTACCGCACATACAAACCCGAACGCGATGGTTTGTTCTGCGAGCGCATCTTCGGCCCTACCAAGGACTATGAGTGCCATTGCGGTAAGTACAAGCGCATACGATATAAAGGTATCGTGTGCGACCGTTGTAGTGTGGAAGTTACAGAGAAGAAGGTGAGACGAGAGCGCAGTGGACACATCGCGCTTGTGGTTCCAGTGGCTCATATCTGGTATTTCCGTTCCCTCCCCAACAAGATAGGTTATCTTCTTGGACTTCCTTCCAAGAAACTGGACTCGGTTATCTACTACGAGCGCTACATCATCATTCAGGCTGGAAAGGCCAGAGACTTCGAGTGGTCGGAGGAAATCGAGATGGAGGACAACGAACTGCTTACTGAAGAGCAGTATTACAGCATCATCGATAGCCCTCAGATGGAAGGGAACAATCTGCTCGACGACAGCGATCCCAACAAGTTCATAGCCAAGATGGGCGCAGAGGCATTGGAAGACATGCTCAAGCGTGTGGATCTCGATGCCCTTTCCTATGAGCTCCGCGACCGTGCCAACCAGGATTCCTCGCAACAGCGAAAGCAGGATGCCCTCAAGCGTCTACAGGTTGTGGAAGCCTTCCGCGCCAGCCGTGGACGCAACAAGCCCGAGTGGATGATTATGCGCAATATTCCTGTTATTCCTCCCGAGCTGCGTCCTTTGGTGCCGCTCGATGGCGGACGTTTCGCTACTAGTGACCTCAACGACCTCTACCGTCGTGTCATCATACGCAACAACCGTCTCAAGAGACTGCTTGAAATCAAGGCGCCAGAGGTGATTCTCCGCAACGAGAAACGTATGCTCCAGGAAGCCGTTGACAGCCTCTTCGACAACTCTCGTAAGAGCAGCGCCGTGAAGTCGGAATCCAACCGTCCGCTCAAGTCGCTCTCCGACTCTTTGAAGGGAAAGCAAGGACGTTTCCGTCAGAACCTCCTTGGTAAGCGTGTCGATTACTCCGCACGTTCCGTAATTGTCGTGGGGCCTGAACTCAAGATGGGAGAGTGCGGTCTGCCAAAGTTGATGGCCGCTGAACTCTATAAGCCTTTCATTATTCGTAAGTTGATAGAGCGTGGTATCGTTAAGACAGTGAAGTCGGCCAAGAAGATGGTTGACCGCCGTGAGGAGGTCATTTGGGACATTCTCGAATACGTGATGAAAGGTCACCCCGTCCTGCTCAACCGTGCGCCTACACTCCACCGTCTCGGCATCCAGGCCTTCCAGCCCAAGATGATCGAGGGTAAAGCCATCCAACTCCACCCTCTGGCATGTACAGCATTCAACGCCGACTTCGACGGCGACCAGATGGCTGTCCATTTGCCACTGAGCAACGAGGCTATCCTCGAGGCTCAACTGCTGATGCTCCAGTCGCACAACATTCTTTCGCCTGCTTCAGGTGAGCCTATCACCGTGCCTTCGCAGGACATGGTGCTGGGACTGTACTATATCTCCAAGATTCGCGAAGGAGCCAAGGGACAGGGCCTGAAGTTCTACGGACCTGAGGAAGCCATCATCGCTTACAACGAGGGAGCTGTAGATGTTCATGCCCAGATTAACTGCTTGGTGAAGGATGTGGATGCCAATGGACATTATTTCCGTCATAGAGTAGATACTTCTGTCGGACGTATCATCATCAATGACATTGTGCCTGATGAGATTGGTTTCGTCAACGAAGTGATGGGCAAGAAGGTTCTGAAGAAGGTCATCACGAAGGTGATTAAGACTGTCGGTATGGACCGCGCATGCGAGTTCCTCGACGGTATCAAGAACCTCGGTTATACCCGTGCTTACGAAGGTGGACTGTCGTTCAACCTCTCCGATATCCTCATTCCGCCAGAGAAGGAGCAGATTGTGCAGGAAGGAACAGAGGAAGTGGAGGAGATTTCGATGGAATATGCCAACGGTCTGATTACCGACAAGAACCGCTACGAACGTACCATCGCCACATGGTCGCGTGCCAACGAAAACCTGAAGAAAGTCCTGATGGAGAGGATGACAGCTGCCGACCAGGGCTTCAACGCAGTGTTCATGATGCTCGACTCTGGAGCCCGTGGTTCCAAAGACCAGATTGCTCAGCTTGCCGGTATGCGCGGACTGATGGCCAAGCCGCAGAAAGCAGGTGCAGACACCAACGATACCATTGAGAACCCCATCCTCTCAAACTTCAAGGAGGGTATGTCGGTGTTGGAGTACTTCATCTCTACTCACGGTGCACGTAAGGGTTTGGCCGACACAGCTTTGAAGACTGCCGACGCTGGTTACCTCACCCGCCGTCTGGTGGATGTGAGCCACGATGTGATTATTACCGAGGAAGACTGTGGTACTCTCCGCGGACTGGAGTGCACGGCATTGAAGTCGGGCGACCGCGTGGTGGCTTCTTTGGCAGAGCGTATTCTCGGACGTGTGTCGGTTTATGATATCGAACATCCAGTCACTCATAACCTGATAGTCGCTGCGGGTGAGGAAATCACCGAGCGCATCGCCAGTGAGATAGAGAATGCGGGCATCGAAACAGTCGAAATCCGTTCAGTGCTTACCTGCGAGTCGAAGAAGGGCGTTTGTATGAAATGTTATGGACGCAACCTTGCCACATCACACATGGTGCAGAAGGGTGAGGCCGTAGGAGTGATTGCCGCTCAAGCCATTGGTGAGCCTGGTACACAGTTGACACTCCGTACCTTCCACGCTGGTGGTGTGGCTGGTAGCGCAGAGGCCAACGCCAAGATTGTGGCCAATTTCGGTTGCAAACTGCATTTCGAGGACCTTCGTTGTATCGACAGCCCGACACCCGAACATCCCAACGCCAAGACCGTGACCGGCCGTTTTGCAGAACTGCATTACGTCAACGAGAGTGGCATTTCCTTGTCGGTGGTGCCTGTGCCTTATAGCTCTATCCTTTACTTCGGTGAGGGCGACAGCGTGAAGAAAGACGATGTCATCGCAACATGGGACGCTTTCAATGCTGTGATTGTTAGTGAGTTCGGTGGTAAGGTGAGATTCAATGGCGTCATTGAGGGAACAACCTACCGTGTCGAAACCGACAACATCACGGGTGTGAGCGACCGTATCATCACTGAGACACGTGACAAGACCATAGTGCCTACTTGTGACATTCTTGACGAGAACGATGAGGTGTTGCGTACCTACAACTTCCCCATCAATGGTCATATCAGCGTTGAGGATGGACAGACCATCAATCCAGGTGATGTGCTCATTAAGACTCCTCGTGCCATCAACAAGGCCGGAGATATCACTGGAGGTCTGCCTCGAGTGACTGAACTCTTCGAGGCCCGCAACTCGTCCAATCCCGCTGTGGTCGCCGAAATCGACGGTGAGATTTCATTCGGTAAGGTGAAACGTGGTAACCGTGAACTCTTCCTCACTCCTAAGGTGGGAGAGAAGAAGTGCTATCTCGTACCTTTGTCAAGGGAAATCCTGGTACAGGAGAACGACTTCGTTCGTGCCGGTACACCGCTGTCTGACGGTGCTGTCACTCCGTCCGACATCCTTGCCATCAAGGGTCCGACTGCCGTTCAGGAATACATTGTGAACCAGGTTCAGGATGTGTATCGTTTGCAGGGTGTGTCCATCAACGACAAGCACTTCGAGATTATCGTGCGCCAGATGATGCGCAAGGTGGAAATCGATGACCCAGGCGACACCCGCTTCCTTCAAGGCGGTATTATCGATAAACTTGAGTTCGCTGAGGAGAACGACCGCATCTGGGGCAAGAAAGTTGTTACCGATGAGGGCGACTCCGAGACCATGAAGAAGGGTATGATTGTGACCGCCAGAAAGTTGCGCGACGAGAACTCCATGCTCAAGCGCCGCGACATGAAACAGGTACAGGTGCGAGATGCTGTACCCGCCACTGCCAACCAGATTCTTCAGGGTATCTCTCGCTCTGCTCTTAGTGCCATGAGTTTCGTCTCGGCGGCTTCTTTCCAGGAGACCACCAAGGTGCTCAACGAGGCTGCTATCGCTGGCAAGACCGATAATCTGGAAGGCATGAAGGAGAACGTCATCACAGGTCACCTCATCCCAGCAGGTACAGGTCTCCGCGACTTCAACAACATCATCGTTTACTCTCAGGAGGAATATGAGAACCAGCGTCGTAAGTTCTCACGTGAGGACATTCTCATCGACGACAGACTCTAAACCTCCTCTTCAGGAACATATCTTATGAAATCGGGGTGAAGACTTCTAAGTTCTTCACCCCGATTGTTTGTAATGGTTGGTTTTGTGCGTTATTTCGGTCGTGTCTGACCGTTGCCCTTGATGACCCACTTGTAGGAGCAGATTTCCTCCAAGGCCATTGGTCCACGTGCATGCAGTTTTTGTGTGCTGATGCCGATTTCTGCGCCAAGCCCGAATTGAGCCCCATCGGTGAAAGAGGTGGGTGCGTTGGTATAGACACAGGCGGCGTCAACACGTCGGGTGAAGTCGTCGGCCGTCTGCTCGTTCTCCGTGATGATGCACTCACTGTGCCCCGAGCCATGCTTATAGATATGCTGGATGGCTTCCTCTGACGATGCCACAGTCTTCACTGCCATGGTATAGGACTGGAATTCCGTCCCGTATGACTCCTCTGTGGCATGACGCAAGAGTTCGGCGGGGTAGGGGGCGATGTCTTTCTCTGGATTACCTTGGCTGAGGACTTGGTAAGAGGCGTCATCCGCGTAGATGACCACATGACTCTCTACTAACGGACTGCACAATGCAGGCAGGTCGCCCAGACGTTCAGCGTGGATGATGGTGCAGTCGAGTGCGTTGCAGACACTCACACGCCGTGTCTTGGCGTTGTTGATGATGCGCGCTCCCTTGTCTGGGTCGCCGTCCTTGTCGAAGTAAGCGTGGCAGACCCCGGCGCCCGTCTCGATGACTGGCACGCTCGCTTCCTTCCGCACGAACTGGATGAGTCGGCTGCTGCCCCTCGGGATGACGAGGTCGATATATCCGTTGGCATGGAGCATCTCAGCTGTCGCCTCGTGTGTGGCTGGAAGCAGTTCCACGGTGTGCTCATCCACATTGTGCTGACGGAGGATGTCTTTGATGATGTCTACCGCCTTGCGATTGGAGTCGTCGGCATCCTTGCCACCTTTCAGTACGCATGCACTGCCGGCTTTCAGACAGAGTGCGAAGACATCGAAGGTGACATTGGGACGTGCCTCATAGACTACGCCGATGACACCGAACGGCACACTGACGCGCTTGAGGTCA
>CACYEC010000463.1 GCA_902773225.1 uncultured Bacteroidales bacterium | reverse complement strand
GTGATAGTCTGACCAGAAGTGTAAGTCTCATCGCCAATCTTCACCACAAGGTGACCGCTGGCATCGGTTGACACGTCCAGTTTCTCTGCACCATTACCATGGCTCAGCAGTGTACCGGCTCCGGTGTAATTCACCCACATATCAGTCGAGAAGTCCTTCTTCGCCAAGTTGATACTTGCTTCAGTGTAGGCAGCCCGTTCGGTGTTCTGTCCGTCGAGTGCCACGCTGTGGGCTACCTGCTGACCGTTCAAGGCAGCAGTAATCTTGAAGTTGCCTGTCTCGGTGAGCATGCTCTGACGGATATCCTCGTTGAAGGTCACGCTGATATCGTCACCGGCATTCAGCACTCCGTCACTCGGACTGGCCAGCCCGAAGAGTTGTGGCTTCTTCATGTCCTTGATCACCGTCACTACGTCGCTCTCCTTCGTAATCTCGTTGTTGCCATAAGCCGTTGCCGTCTGGGCACGGAACAGGTAGGTGCCGTCCACGTAGCTCTCCATTGGGAACTGTACAGTAATCACACCTCCGTCGGGCAACTCTTGGTTGTTAGTAGTTGCATATTGGTCGTCGACATAATACTCCTGTCCAGGTATGGTGGACCAGTTTGCATCGCGCTCACCTTTATATTGTAGGCGTATAGCCTTCAGGTTCTCGTAGTGGGCATCGTAGTCGCGCACGCTCAGAGTCAGCACGTCGCCCACATTGGTGTTCAGCACGCTCTTGTCGGCCATCAGCATTACGTCAGAACTGCTCGGCACGAAGTGTGCGGTGATATAGACTATAGACTCTAGGTCGCTCTGGCAGTCGCTCTGCAGCGAGAGGCCGATGTTCTCGTAGTCATATACGTCGGTGTTGTTTTGCTCCAGCGTCAGCGGGATGGTCAGTGCCTCTGCCTCGCCGCTCTTCACGATGAAGGTGTGTCCGTTGCCCAGAGGTCCTGTGGAGAGGCTCAGTTTGGCGCCGTTGGGATTGGTACCGTCAACGAGTTTGAGGTTGAACTGCCCGTCGCTGTTGGTCTCGCTCAGGTTCTCCAACTTCAGGTAGAACACAGCCTTGCCGCCGCGCGGCACGTCGCTCAGCACGTTCTTCGCATCCACCACGCTCAACTGCGGGTCTTCGATCTTCATCGTAGCAGCGCCGATGCTGGTGCCGGGTTGGTAGTATTTCGTTACCGTTTCATCCTCGTAGGGGCACGAGGTCTGACCTCCGCGTGTTACGAAAATGGGAGCAAATTCATCTGGCGAGTTGAATGCATCCACAGACAAAGCATCGTCGCCCTCCTCGGCAAGCGTGAAGCTGAAGCTCTTGCTCGTCGTGCCATGCTCCTCGTCAACGTATGTCATGCCTGAACCGGTGTTAGTCTGAATGGTTGTTTGCACACCTGTTTTGTTGATTTCAAAACCACTCGTTACGCCAGCCACCAGATGTACGCTCCACGTATGCGAATATGTGGAGTCTTTCACCTCTTCCGTTCCTACAGAATAGTCTACAGACGTGCCACCGTCGAACGAGTAGTTTTTGATCAGATATACTTGACGGTCGTTAATCACCTGCAGTTTCTGTTTCTCGTTCAAAGCCAACTGTTCCTTCCAATTGCGGATACTCTCATTATAGTAGTGTACCATGTCTTGATGCAGCTTGTTATCGTTTGCTGCCTCGGGAATCACGGCGCGATACGACGGGCCTGCCACGAAGGTGCCTTCCACAGCCAGGGAGCCCCAAATCTCCTTATCGGCGTTGTCGCTGCCATAGCGCTCGTCACTTTCATCGAGCGTCGTGATGTACTTCACCTCATCGGTCGGGTTTGTGTAGCTGTTGTAGTTAGAGGCATCTACAGGCACGAGCAGCGCGTTGCGCAGCCGCACCAGGTTCGGAATCAGCGTGTTCTCGATGTAGTGCTGCGTGTAGCTGAACTCGGTGGCGAACTGTGTTGAGGTCATCAGTCCGTCTTCGCTGGCGATGTAGTATGTGCCGTCAGCTTCTTTCTTAACCAACACCTGGCGGGCATTGCCAAAGAGCAGATTCGTAGAAGATCCGATGAACACATCGCCGTCGGCACCCACGAAGTCAGGCGAGTCGGACGTTGAAATGGTCTTCGTTGTCGTTGTGGTAGTCGTTGTGGTATGCGTTCCTTCGTAGGTGTAACCCATTTCCAAACCCATTTCCAAATCTGTCTTACTTTCTACAGTCGAAAGGACGAACACTCCAAAGCCGGCTCCAGTTTGAACTTCTACACCAAAGTGGGTAACTGTGTTGACGATGTCATTCGATTCCGTAGTCACGGTGTTGGTTTCCACCGTCGAGTGTGATGAGCCTTTCTCCCACGAGGCACTCGAACCCGATCCAGCAGGGTCGCGCAGAATCATCGTTACTTTGTCGGGACCGGCGGTTACGAAGTTGCTGCCTGAGGGCAAGGCGCCGAGGATAATACCTTTAAAGGGGTTGCCCGCCCAAGGTATGGTCTGGTTGTTATACTCGTAGTTGATGGCTAATGAGCGTGTCAGGTCGTCGTTGATGTTCGGCAGTCCTGCGCTCCAAGTGTAAATGGCCTCGCCCTTCTCGTCGAGTTGCAGTTCCACCTGATTTGCATCGTCAATCACGTCGCCCATGCGGTATTCGACGCCGTTCACTATGCCATTTTCTGCAGCTATCATGCGATCGGCGCTCATCTGGTTGTCTATAGTCACCTTGGCATCCTTCAGCGGTACAATGGTCGTTTTCACATTATCCGCATCGTCGCTGTTGGTGTACTGTTCGAAGGCCTTCAGATGGAACTTGTACTTCTTGTTCATTTCAAACAGCGGATAGCCGAACACGTAGTCACCGTTATTAATGGCAGGAACTTTTACGTCTTTGCCTGTCAGTTGGTTGAAGTAATTTGCCTTATCATCACCGAAGAGACCGTCCTCGCGTTCGTCCTGCCATACTTGGAATGTCGGCGTGCAGTAGTATGTCGATTGGCTCTGAGCAAGACGGGTGTTGTATTTGAACTCCTTCGTGTAGAATCCTTGATAGACGTCAGTTGTGTCGGTATATTCCATTGTCGCGTTGGTGGCGTCGATATCGCTGAAGGTTACGCCTGCAAACGAAGCTTCAGCATCGCCATTTACCATCTCTATACCCGTCACTTTATATAACAATGGAGGAACTAGGGCGGCAAATTCGCCGGTCGCCGGGTCGGTCTCGATGACGATGCTCTTCACATTGGTGTTCTGTGTGCCACCCGTGCGATAAGCCGTGCTATTTATATCAGAGGTGGGCGAAGCCACGGCAAGGGGCTCTGTGTTGTTCTCCATCGAAGAAGTTGTGCCGTCGACCACTTTCATCACATTCAGGCGATAGGGGTTGCCCTCCTGGAGGGATAGCGTCACGCGGGCCTGTCCTATATTGTTCTCGCTCAGCGCCATACCCAATGGTTTGCTACCTTCGGTGTCGCCACCTACCACGCGGCCTGCAACGGTTACCAAGGTGTTGTCGTAGAAATCCATGCCCGTCATCGTGCGGTCGAAGGTAAACTTCTTGCCTATACCCTCTGGGTCGTCAGGGTAGCGGCCACCAAGCTCGAACGTATGCCCTTGTTTTTCCACTGTAATATAGTGGTCGCCAATGGGCACCGAGATGGTGAACTTACCCTGCGCGTCGGTCACTATGGCCTTTCCGTCCTTGGCGCAGATGTTTCCATCGACGTAAAGGTTCACGCCCTCCACGGGATAGTCGGTGTTGGAGTAATAGATGGTGCCGCTCACTGGGAATGAACTCACGTCCTCAAAGTCCACGCCTGAGTGAGTCAACGCCTCCATGTTCACGAAGCGTGTCTGGTATTGCGGCGAGAACTCATGGATGCCCAGCGTTGGGCGCACCATGTAGTTTGTACCCTCGCCCGCGAACGGCACACCACGAATCACATAGTTGCCCTGAGTGTCGGTCTTGCCGTACAGACGCAGTTGGTTCTTCGTCGGAATCTTATCTGAGAAGGTCGAGTTAGGCTGCTTCTGACCATGGTTCTCATTGGCCACGCCCGATGTCTTGGAATAGTCGTAGGCATATGGCAGGTTGGAGACTCCCTCGTCCATAGGCCAGTAAATCTTCAAGCCCTGTTCAGTGCCGATGAGCAGACGGTCGTAGTTGTCCAGAATTTCCTCATCTGTCAGCGCTTTCGACCACAGACGGATATCGTCCAGATAACCTGTGAAGGCATGGGTGGTGGTGAACTCTTTGTCCGAACCGAATGCCACATTGTCACCCGACCATGCGATGGCTGAGGTTGCCGTTAACGTATTGCTCAGTATGGAGTTGCCGGCAATTGTGTCGGTCACAACCACGCGCACCGTCCAGCCAGTAGAGCCGTCACAAGTGAGGTTGATGTTGTGGAACTTGCCATTATCTATCTTAAGGCCTGTGGCCCGAGCGGAAGCCGAGCCCACCTGCAGGTAGAGTTCGCTCTGGTTGTCGGCTGCGGGTTTCAGTTGCAGGGCAAACTGGCCGCCACCATCGATAATCGTAGAACCGTCGCTCACCACTTCATCGGGACGCACGTACATCTGGAAGGTGAACGGCTTGCTTTGGAACAGCGTCTTTCCTGTGTTGCCTTTAGGAGTCCACAGGATACCGCCCTGTGGGTTCACCTTCATTGAGTAGAATTGGTTGGTGTCGTCGCCGCTTTCGCTGTTCTTCGTCAGCAGCACACGGGCATTAGGCACAGCGGTGCCGGTTCCGTATGTGATGCGACCGCTGATGACACCGCGGCTCTGGCAGAAGCCGTCGGTCTCGCCGGAACTGGCAATGATGAAGGTGCTCTCGCCTGTGTCGCTGTCAACGCAGTTGTTCTGTGCCACTACACGGTACTGATAGAATTGTCCAGGTTGCGCCGTGTTGTCCTCGAAGAAGTAGCTCGACTCTGTGCCTGATACTACGTGCACCTGCTGGTAGTCGTCTTCAATGTTAGAGCCTAACAGGCGGCGGTAGACAACAAAGCGAGTATTATCCAATCCCACCTGCTTCACATCCCACTGCACCTTCACCACATTTGAGTAGGTGCCTCGGTTGGCACTGATGCTCTTAATCTCGGTATTGCCCGACATCGTGGCAGGGCCAATGAGGGGAGAATAGAACGTTAACCCCATGGCTTCGGTACTGATGCGATAATAATAGGCGGCACAGTTGCTCTCCAAATTGTTGTCCACCCAGGACATCGACAAACCCGACGAGGAGGACTGCAACGTGGCTACGGGATCGTTGCCAAAATTTTCTGGAATCAGGTCACCGTTTTCGTCGAAGAGGCTACTGTTGTCGCGGCAACGCCACACCTTGAACGTTAGTGACGTGTTGTTCCCCGCTGTTTCGTGCGACCAGTTCAGTTGTATACTACTTTCTTGTGGCTCGATAGTGATATTGGAGAATTCGAAGGTACGTGCAAGTGTGAGATTAGCACTGGTCCACAATCCTTTTACGTCCGTCCAGCTGTTCACCACCCATCCGTTGGGCACGAAGCACACATAGTAAGTATAAGGTTTACCATATTCCGGGCTTTCGTCGGTAAGCTTGCGTGTGTTGAAATTCGTTGAACCTAAATTATCAACTGTATTGTCTGAGAGGTTCTTGCGGAAGATAACCCAGGTGCCGTCTGTGATGCAATTGTACGAGTCATATATCTCGCTTTCCCAGTTGAGGTTAACTTTTTTACTCCATTTGTCTCCTTCTAAATTCAAGTTTGTGGCACGAGGAAAGCCAGGAATGGAAACATCGTACCACTTGTAAAGATATACGTTACGAGAATAGCTGTTAACGGAGCACGGATCTGACACAACATACTCCATGGGTATGTTCATAGATTCGTAAAGACTGTTGCGCTCAATGGGAAACGTTTGGTCAGTAAACGATGATATACCCTTAGCAAACTCTTTTTTGAGGGTAAGTGAAACGGGGTCAACGTAATTACTGCCATCGGCCGTGGCATTAGTACCCACCCACGTAGGACCGTATCCCACATTGAGATTGCCGTCAATGGAATAGTTATTGGCGTCGGTCATCTTCGCGTTTGTCGGTGCAGAAAATGAAGGCGCTATGGAATTGATCGTCCACGTCTTGGATTGTAATGACCAGCCGGAGTCGTTCGTTTTCCAATATCCCTTAATCTCAATTGTGTGGCTCTTGTCCAACTCCAGATTCTGAATCCAGATGTAAACCTTGACATGATAGCTGCTGTTATCATAAGCTGGATCCCAGAACCTGACGGTGTATTGCTTGCCGTTCCTTGTCACTGAATGTGTGTTCTTCCACCAATCATCATCGCTTCGCTCACCATCCAAAGCTTTGTTGTTACCAGTACCTCCTGTATCATCATCACTACCCGGCCAGGCCAGTTCTGTATCAAAAGAGTCGATGTAAACTCCATCAATGTACATAGCCGGGCCTCTGGAAGAACCTTGTACGGGCTTATGCACGAAGAAACTGTCTTTGTCTTTCGTGTTATAGAAGTAGAGATCCAACACAATCCATGGTTGTGTCCAAGTGGGCTGGTGGGTGATATACGAATAGGTGCCAAATGACATGGCAGCCCTAATGTTGAGATTTGCTGCGAACAGCAGTACAAATGTTACAATCAGCCCCAGCCACCGGCTGCGCCGCGTTGTTTTCGTTCGCCCCCGCCTTGTGCCTGCAGGTAGCGATGAAGAGTGTTTCTTTGTTTTCATAAAGTTCTTTGTTTTTAATGATTATTGTTAATTTCGTTGTTCCGTTTTGTTTCAATTTGCCGTATTTTGTGCAAAGATAGTAAAAAATAATAATGTACACGAAGAAAACAGCGTGGTATTTTCAAAAAAGTAAAAATACCACGCTGGAAATGTAATCATCAGAAAG
>CACYEC010000462.1 GCA_902773225.1 uncultured Bacteroidales bacterium | reverse complement strand
TTCCTCGACCGCAACCTCAGCAGATTCTCTGAATACAAGAACTACACGCAGAACATAAGATTGACGCTACGACACAGAAAGGAGTCGTACGACTACAATGTGGGTGTGTTGCTGCAACCTCAGCACTCCAACTTCATCCAGGACTACAGGGGCATTTATGTGGATACCATCCGAAACGTGACGAATTTCACACCGACTCTGGATTTCCACTACAAGTTCACCGAACAGAGCAACATCTGGTTCCACTATCGTGGAGACACACGACAGCCCGACATCACACAGATGCTCGACATCACCGACGACTCCAACCCGCTCTATATCACACAAGGTAACCCTGGACTCAAACCACAGTTCACCAACTCGATGAACATCTATTACAACACGTACATCTCAAGGCACAAAAGGTCGATTGTGGTGTATGCCAACTACCGACACACACGCAACAGCATATCCAACCTTGTGCGTTATAACGCGGAGACTGGTGGAAGCACGTCACGACCCGAGAACATCAACGGTAACTGGAACGCTGACGGAGGATTCAACTTCAACACCGCGCTCGACACGCTCGGACACTGGAACATCGGAACGGACACCCGAGTTCGCTACAACAACTATGTCAGTTATGTGGCGCAAATGAAAGCCGATGCGCAAAAGAACACCACTCGTTCTTACAACATCAACGAACGACTGAATTTCAGTTTCCGAAACGACTGGCTCGAAGTGACACTCGATGGTAATGTCAACTACCAGCACACTCGCAATGAATTGCAACCCAATGCCAACCTCGACACCTGGGAGTTCAGATACGGAGGACAGGTCCTGCTCCGTCTGCCTTCTGACTTCGAAATCAGCACCAACATGCGCGAACACAGCCGACGGGGATACAATGACCCGTCGATGAACACCAACGAACTCATCTGGAACGGACAAATCTCCAAATCTTTCCTCAAGAGCAAGACGCTGGTCGTGGCTCTCAACTTCTACGACCTACTCCGTCAGCAGAGCAACTTCGAGCAATGGGTGTCGGCTACTGGCCGCGGTGAGACCCGATATAACAGCATCAACAGTTATGCGATGTTGCACGTGCGCTATCGTCTCAACATGTTCGGTGGAAAAGTCGATTCCGAAGGCCGGTACGACAAGAAATGGGGCAACCGACGCTAATGTAAATTGAAGACCCTAAAAAAACTATATCAATATGAAAACAACCATGCTAACCATTGCCTTAGCCACCCTCGCAAGTGGTGTCCAGGCACAAGAGGTAGCCATCCGCCGAAACCAGGTGGGTTGCTATCCTGAACAAGAGAAAGTGGTAGTAGTCGAAGGGGTGAAACCCTCGGCCAAGATAAGCCTGACCACACCCAAAGGCAAAGTGCTGAAACCGAAAGTGACACGAACGGCCGTTTCGCCTTGGTCTGGCAAGGAGCGTCAGGTCATCGACCTCGCAAAACTTACCGACACTGGCATTTACAAACTGTCTGTTGGCGGTCAGCAGTGCGAACTTCGTGTCAGCGACCGTCCCTATCACGACATCGCCACCGCATCTCTACGCCTTTTCTATCTCATCCGCTCTGGAATCCCCATCGAACAAGGAGGAGACTACAATCGTCCGCTCGGACATCCCGACACACATGTGCTCATACATCCTTCGGCTGCCACACCTCAGCGGCCTGCTGCCACCGTCATCAGTTCACCTTTCGGATGGTACGATGCCGGCGACTACAACAAGTATGTGGTCAACTCTTCCTTCAGTATCGGACTCATGTTCGCAGCATACGAGCAGTTGACCGACTATTTCGCCACGCTCAACACCGACATCCCTGAAAGCAACAACCAGACTCCAGACTTCCTCGACGAGATGATGTTCAACCTGAAATGGCTCCTCACCATGCAAGACCCCGGTGACGGGGGTGTCTATCACAAACTGACCACACCCAATTTCGAGGGGTTTGTGATGCCTAAGGACTGCCATCAGCAACGCTATGTGGTAGCCAAGAGTGTGACGGCCACGCTCGACTTCGCCGCAGTGATGGCGGACGCGGCAAGACTCTTCCAACCCTATAACGATTACGCTCGTTTTCCACAACTTGCCACCGCTGCAGCGGAAAAAGCATACCAATGGGCTAAGGAACATCCCAACGCTTTCTATCATCAGGAACGATTGACCGACCCCGCTGTCTCTACTGGCACTTACGGCGACGGTAATGCCAAAGACGAGTTCTTCTGGGCGGCTTCTGCACTCTACCGTCTTACCCATAAGTCTTATTATTTGGAAGAGGCGCGCCAATACCAACCATCACGTTTCTCCATTCCTTCATGGGGAGGTGTGGCATCGCTCGGCGCTTTCGAGTGGATGACCGACCCACAGATGACCGAACTGCGCGACCCCATGGTCAAGCAGATGATGGATTATTGCGAGGAGGCTATCAAAGGCGTGGAGTCTTCATCGTTCCAGTCGCCTTTCGGCAACAAACCTGACGATTTCGGCTGGGGATGTCTGTCCGAAAAATGCTGCTGTCAGGCTTTCGTGCTTCTTTATGCCGACAAATTGCAAGGCACATCAAAATACCGTCGTTATGCCTTGCAGAACGCCGACTACCTCTTGGGACGTAACGCCACTGGCTACTGCTACGTCACTGGCTTCGGCGACAAGAGTCCAATGCATCCTCACCACCGCATCTCTGCGGCCGACAACGTGGAAGCGCCTTTCCCTGGCATGTTGGTCGGAGGTCCAAACCCCGGACAGCAAGACAAATCTTCCGGCAACCTCACCTACCCTTCCAACTATCCCGATGAGTCCTACCTCGATGTGGAGGAATCCTATGCCTCCAACGAAATCGCCATCAACTGGAATGCCTCTTCAGTTGCATTCCTCTGTTGGCTCGATGCTTTGGCAACTACTCTTCAATAAACAAAGGCTATAATCTTCGCTTATCCCATTAGAGCAGCCGATCTCGGCTGCTCTTCTATTTTACCCTTGCCCCATTAGAGCAGCCGATCTCGGCTGCTCTTCTATAATCCATTCATGCCGTCTGAGGACTAATCACAGCATGAATGGTTTCTATGTATTTGGCCAAAGGCAGCATGTAAGGAGTGAAGACAACGAGCCTTTCATCGAAGGGTGCCTCATTCACCACAATATCCTTGGTGATATCACCATTCTCACATACATACGAGATAATGGTCATCAAGAATTCTTCTTGGTCGGCATTCAACTCATTTCCTGAGATGAACTCCGAGAAACGACGGACGGCATTATTCCTATCCACACCAATCATAGAACGAATAAAGACAGCCACATTGCTTCCACACGACATGCCCTGAGTGTAACGGTTGTAATCGTCCCTGCTACCCAGTTCCTGCCATAAGATACGCTCAAGTTCCGAGATGTCAGCCTCTGTCAACTGCTCCATATCATAAATCTTCCTCAATACAGGAAGGTTTCTGTTGTTCGACAGGAAATCCAGCACACTCTGTTTATACGACATCCGGGGTGTGATGCCCCCTACCGTCCCTTCATCCGTGACAACATCCTCAATATCGACGG
>CACYEC010000461.1 GCA_902773225.1 uncultured Bacteroidales bacterium | reverse complement strand
GGTCATCGTGGTGCGTCAGTACATGGACTATTATTATGTACTCCGTGACATCAAGGACGATGAGACGCGCCACCGCATTGCCAAAGAGGTGGAGCGGATTGGGTTGAAGTCGTTTGCCCGTGGTGTGATGTATGTGATGGGGGAATTCTTCAGCCTGGAGCGTGAATATATGTTTGTGGAACCAGACGCGTATGTAGGGCGTTTCTTGCAGAAAGAACTCATGCGCAATGACGCAATGGAGAGGATTGAAAACCGCAAAAAGCAAGGTCCTGTGTCCTATTTCTATCATCGTACCTGTCGCAGCATCTCCATGATGAGGTATTTCCCTAAGGAGTGCGTATGGAGTCCTCTTCGCCGCGCTTATTATTTCCTCGTCAGCAGATGGAGGGTATTATAGATTTCTTATATCTCCTTGAAGGGTCGCCCATCTCATTTATATTATTCAATACTTTTCACAAGTCAACGTGCAGAAATCCATCGGCTCAACAACCCCAAACAATTGTTTCTTAAGAAATGTTAAATACAATTCATTTTGTTTTAGGGTAGAACATTTTCTGCATGTTCTTGCGCAGTAATATTCAAAACAAGGCGAAATTTGTGTTTTTCTCACGGTTTCGCCTTGTTTTGTATAAAACATACTCAACTACCCCTTTTGCACTTAATAAATGAACTTTCCCTCCTTCATGGAGGATACACAAAAGACGCAGAAAGCGTCTCCTCTCAGTAACCGAGGGTGCCTTGCACCCCCGGATAGTACTGGTGTATAGGATAATCGACCCTAAAGGGTCATCCATCATGGAAGATGGGGCACACTTTCTGTGTGCTTAGGTGAGTCGCTATTTGAACCGAAGGTCGTGCCGACCCCCGGTTATTAAGAGATGACGCTTTCAGCGTTCCTTCTTATTTCTTATTTCTTAACTCTTATTTCTTAACTCTTAATTCTTAATTCTTAATTCTTAACTCTTAATAATCATTACTGGTCATTCATGTTTTCATCAATAACAAAAAAAATGATGAAAAAACGTAACCGTAGATTGAATCCCATCCAATGGTCTGCGGTCAATGATCAATGGTCAACGGCTAATGGTCAACGGCTAAAAATGCGATTAAGCGAGTGCAGAGCTGAACTTGTTCAGACTATGCCGAGCGTGAGCATTTTAGGCTATTAATTCTCAGAAAGACGAAAAATTATGGTGAATTCATTTGATTTATAAAATTTAGTTGTAATTTTGTATTTAATAATAAAATAATAACACTTTCTCTACTAACCATTTTGTCGTTTGACTGCCATCAAATAAAGTTACATACAAATGAATATTTCTGATTTCGGAACCTATGATTATCGTATATATGACTATACATTCCTTAATAATGTTGTAGTTACATTCTCGTTCACACGCCCACAAACGGAGGATGGCATTAATGAGAGAATGAAATCTTTCTCTTCAACTCATTTTGACATACAGTCACCTGAGGGTTTCTTTGAGCATGGACTCAGCTTTAACCGTTCTGACAAACAACTCTCATTCTCTTTTACTAAGGATTTTGCTTCTTTTAATATTGATGGAGGAGCATACAAAAGTTTTGCTGACTCGATTATACCTTTTGCTTTTAAACTTAGATTGTATGTTAAGGAAGTCATAGGACTCGATAGGGTAACTAAAGTTTCAATTAGAAAAGTAAACCTTTGGCAGTTTGAATATGATAAGAGTGTTCAGACATTCGATACAAATAAAGCCAGGAAAATCATTTTTAGTCAACATTTTAATGAGTTGAATGTAAATGACGACATTATAACAATCGATTCGATTATAGACTTTAAACATAATCAATGGACTGAGAATTGCAGGTCCCTTGAACTTAAGTCTGGATTTGTTGACTTGGAAGCGGATGAAATGGATAAAAAATCTTATGGATTATTCCTCGATTCGGAAGGATCCGAATGCCCTCAGAATGGCGTCAAAATACAGGATATTGATGAAGTGTTACAGTCTATAAACTCAAACCTTTATAATGCGTATATGTGGTGCATCAGCGATAAGGTGAAGACTATCATGGAAAAAGGAAAGGAGGCGTAATGTAACATTATGAAAGATACATCATACAATTGTCAAACTATTCATCAAAGCAGAACGAATCTGTATAGACCTCGCGGAAAGAATGGAAGATTCAAATCCAACCAAGTCAGGGTGGATTCTCTTTATTTCTTGAATTTTGGTGTGCATAATCATGAATATTCATTTGAAAGTGCCTGCAACTCTTCAATGAATTCGCGTTCTCTATATTGTAGGAATGATGGCAATGACCTTCATGTCTATCTGTATGAAGTTGAGGGAGGGGTTAAGTTGAAATTTCATCGGGTAGATGAGAAAGGCAGACAAGATGAAATCTTTAGACGTTTATACCTGTCGTTCGAGGAAAACAACATGACTCATGATGAGAATGATTATTATTATCCAACATTCAGACAGATGGCCGATGAACTCAAGACTCTGCCTGTAGAAAATGAGCATGTAGCAATAGACCATCAGGACGGAACCATCACTTTTTTCCTCTATTTGGGAAAAGGCTTACTTTTGACAGTATCCAAGGCTGCCGTTCAGCCTGTAAATGACAATGACATAATGTTTTCCATTGCGTTGAATAAGAAAGTAATGGTGGTGGATCGTATGTCTTTTTATGAATTAAAAAAAAAGGTGGAAAAGACTTATTCAGAGTTGGTGTGATATGAGTCATGGGGTTTATCCTTACAGATTGGTTCCTTATGCAGGACTGCAAAGAAAGATTGATTTTTCCGTAGTGATTGACGACGGGAATGATTTTGCTGTGGCGAGGAGATTTGATGGGAGAAAAGAGGATGCACTGAAACAATTATCCACCGACTATTATGTCTTCAGAAATCCTGAGGATTGTTTGGAAGATTTATATAAAGAGATACCCCAGTTGTCGATGACTATTATGGGGGCTATGTCCACTTGCGATGACATGAAATTTATTCAACATGGAAACGCCAAAATAGAGTGGGATGGCTGTACGCACAACGTCTCAGAATATATTAATCAGGTTTCTACTACAGAAGATTACTTCTGCGTGTATTATCGTGCATCATTACTTCATCGACAGCCAGTGAAATACGAAAAACGATTTGGAAATCTTGAGGATTTCAAAAACAATATCAACCATCTAAGTCCAGAAGAAAGGAATGAATCTGTCTTATTGAAGAACTTCTCTTCTGCAAATCGTTACCCGATGAAAGATGGAAGACTGGAACTTGACCACAAGCCTACTATGCTAAATTATTGGCATGTGGAACTGAAAATATTGCCTGCTTCTCTTCGTGAGGCAGATAGACTCAAAAATGTGAAATTCAAGAAAGACAGGACACCACAGCAATATAATGACAAAGACTTAATGGTGAGGTTTGTTTGGAAAACTTATCTTTGTCAAGGTTTTGATGTTGAGCAAAACAACAACGTTGGAGATTTCCCCTTAAAATACACTTTCGATGATAGCGTTTCAATTGAGGAAAGATTGAGAAATGCAGAAGAAGTGAAAAGAATGTATTCTACGATACCCATCTTATAAAACATGCTCTACCTCCATCCTTTACTTTCTTACGGGAAAAGTCTCCTTGCGAAATACTAACAACTAAATATTATCATACGGTACACAAGCTGCTTGCTTGCGTTATTTTCCGCTATGGAAATTTCTGAATTCATGAAAATTAAAAAGGCTTTGCCTTTTGCACTTAATAAATGAACTTTCCCTCCTTCATGGAGGATATACAAAAGACGCAGAAAGCGTCTCCTCTCAGTAACCGAGGGTGCTTTGCACCCCCGGATAGTACTGGAGTATAGGATAATCGACCCTAAAGGGTCATCCATCATGGAAGATGGGGCACACTTTCAGTGTGCTTAGGTGATTCGCTATTTGAACCGAAGGTCGTGCCGCCCCCCGGTTATTAAGAGATAACGCTTTCAGCGTTCCTTCTTATTTCTTCCTTCTTATTTCTTATTTCTTAACTCTTAATTCTTAATTCTTAACTCTTAGATGTTTCTTAACTCTTAATTCTTAACTCTTAGATGTTTCTTAATTCTTAATTCTTAATTCTTAACTCTTTATGTACATCAGCAGGATACATAAATTCAGACAGAGACAGGACGGGACTATCGAAAAGTACGACTACTACCGACTCTACGAGAACTATCGTGATGCTGATGGAATAAAACGCAAGCGAACGGTGCTGACTCTTGGAGAACTGCCCGACTACACCAAGCCCCGACGTAAAGAACTCGGCATTCTTTTGGAGGAGATAATCACCAAAGGGAACTGCCGCATGAGCGACGACCTGCGTACATACAACGATGCACTAAAGTTTTACGCCCAGTGGCGCAAACTCCATCCAAACCCACACTCTGACTGCTCTCTGCCTGACAACGGCCATGAGCAATACTTGGAGGAACAGCGTAGTGATATAGCGACTATCAATCTGAACAAGGTGACGAACCTGGAGACGCGTGTCGTAGGACCGGAAATCATCTGCCGCTCTACAACCAACCGACTGCACTTGATGGACTTCCTGCTTGACAACGGATTCAACCTCCAGAAGGCTGAACTGGCTGTGATGCAAATCATCGCATGCGCCATATACCCGTGCAGAACGGTGGACTACCTCAAGGACAACACCGCACTCCCGGAGATGTTTCACATACCGAAGGAGATGCTAACCAAGGACGCGTTAGTCAAGAGCGCAATACGTCTGTGGAATGTGCAACGCAAAATGGAGGACTGGTTGCACGAACAGGTCGCGCCCATGGTTCACTCTGACGAGAAAATCATCTTGCTCCACGTCTATAATATCTACCAGGACGGGCGCATGGCGGATTCTGAAACGAGAATCTTCGACCGCTCCAACGGGAATCGCTCCGACCGCAAATTGGTGGTATTGGCTGCGGTGGTGAACACAGAGGGATTGATTGAACGCACCAGCATCCACGAGGACAACCGTCTGGATGTTTCCATCCTTAAGGAAATGGTGGGCAAGCTTGCTTCCACAACACCAACTGATGCCAGAATGGTCGTCGTCATGGACACCGATTTCTACTCCACAGACAATGTGGACTGGCTCGAGGAGAACGGGTTTGACTACATCACACTGCTGACATCCAACTATGACAGATTCGTTTCCTATAGCGATAAGGTAGTGCAATACGATGACGGCAACCAGCAGACGATTGGCTTGCAGATGGGAAAGGTCGAGATTGACAAGCTGATGCACAACGCCCTGCTGGTGGACTGCGATGAAATGCCCGTGAAGGAACTGTCAAAGCACGACCTGGCATGCAGCAGATATGAGGAAGGACTCGAGGCCATCAAACTGGGAATGGCGAAGAAGAACGGAACCAAACTACGCGCCCCAGTGAACAAACGAATCGACTTACTCAACAAAAAATATAAGGACATCAGCAGTGAGTACGACATCACGCTCAACTGCGAGGGTAAAGGCAAGAAAGAGATGATTGTTTCAATGGAATGGAAACACAAGAGGGAATTCACAACCGAGAAGAATTTCCACGGCAAGTACATATTGATGACCAGCATCAAAGAGAATGAAATAACAAATGTATGGAAATTCTACAATGTGGCAAGAACCGCCAAGAAAAACCTACATCTACTGAAGAGCGACCTCGACATCCGTCCTAAATCCTATAAGGGCTACAACGGCATCAAGGCTCATCTGAACATGACCGTCCTCGCATACTGGATAGTGTCTGTCACTATGGCAATACTTAAGAAGAAAGGCTATCCGAATGTCGGATGGAATGAAATCATACGCATAGCTCAAACCCAGGTGATGGTCACCACATGCTTGCAGACACTAAGTGGAGAGGTCATCAAACTCAGACAGACTACCGAACCCGAACACGAGTTGACAACGATTCACTCATTACTCGATTAACCATGTTTCAAAATGTTTCATTTTGTCATACCCATGAAACATTTTTGTATATAACATTGCATAAAAATCCAATAATCAACCCCAAAACCACCCTAAATATGCATAAAACCCATCGTTATGTATAAATATCCCTTGTTTTAACATTTGTTATGAAACATTTGACATCAGCCCTTTTTCATCACTCTTACCTCCAACCAAGCTTGCCCGAGTGAACTACTCATCCATGTCCCTGAAAGGGACGCCTCTCAATAACCGTGGGTGCATGGAGCGAAGCGCAATGCACCTACGGATCATGAGCGAATACTATATACCCATCGACCCTGGAAGGGTCGCCCATCGCTTGATATCTCTGATATGGACTGTTACAAAAAGGCTTCGCCTTACATACTATTCATGAGAAATTTTTGTTATACTTATGGGCATTCATGTTTATTATCAACATAATTCAACTTTCAGGTATAAGATTCAATAATCAAATAAAACATACATCATGACAACATTCAAACGTAATATCTTGATTACTGGTGGCGCCGGCTTCATCGGCAGCCACGTGGTGCGGCTCTTCGTCAACAAGTACCCCG
>CACYEC010000460.1 GCA_902773225.1 uncultured Bacteroidales bacterium | reverse complement strand
GAAAAGGAGCAGTCCTGGTTCACTGGTGCATGCCCATATTCTCCCATTTTTATCTTCCACGATTCTGAAGATACCGCCCAACTGATACTCTCCTGTTTCGTCATGGCGGTCAGCCAGTTCTGCCACGTTTGGTGGATTATCCACTGCAGATTGATTGACATGAGTATATAGTTTGATGAAAGCAGTCTCTGGGTGATGAAGATTACCTTTTATATGGATGATGCCACCGACCAGTCCCAACCAGAAATCATCGGTTGATTTGGCGAACACTGTAAGGGCGTGTATGGAACTGATATCAGTATTCCCAAGTCGGCCTACAAACGCACCTTCACCATGTTTTGTCAATGTGTAGATGCCATTCCAAGTCGAAAAAAGCACCTCGCCTTTTCCTATATCTGCAATCGAATAGATGGAGTTGTCTTTGAGCCAATTGGAGTTCTCCGTAGTGATATGACGACTCACTTGCCCATCCTCAACGACGTAAAGCCCATCATTCCATGTTCCGATGTAGGTTACATCTCGATCATCTTGAAAAACGGCATTGATGCTGGATATGTTTTTCCAGAGCGCAGTATCAGTTAGTTGACCTACATGGAACTGAGATAAAATGGGCATCGTCTGATGAGTGAATGGCCGCTCTTCTACGGAAAAAGGATTACCATGATTAGGCATAAAAAACACGCCTTGCCCTTCGGTTGCAGCCCATACGTTATCGTCCCTATCCTTATACAGACTCAGAATGTTTTTATCCATCAAGGCAATTTGGGTAGTACCCTCACTATAAGAAACGACACCTCTGTCTGTAGCAAGAAGGAGGCCCTGACTTGAAGGGTTTTTAACAATGTCATTGATGACGAAACCTGGGAAGTCTGCACATTTGACAAGTTGTCTCGATGCAGTATATTTATATAATCCATTTCTATCTGTCCCTATCCAGAGTAATGATTCCCTATCAGTATAGACACTACGAGGTTTCAGCGATTCTGTCCCTTCTATCACCGTACACTTCCCGTTCCTATTGATGTGAAAGACGCCATAGTGACCAGTAACCACCACAACTTCACTATCAGCAAAGTCGCAAATATACAGCACGTCGTCATGAGGTACAGATTCCATCAGCATGATTTGACGATTCCTATCCACAACATATAGTCCATTTCCTGTACCGACCCATAGCTTACCATCAGCGCAATAGAACACGGAGTTGATATAATCGCTTGGTATGAAATGTAGTGCATCAATTCGATTGGTAGGCTTAGATAATATATTGAGGCCGAAAAAAGAACCAGCAAATATGTGCCCATCATTATCACAAGATATAGCCTTGATGTCACATGAACTGAAAGCATGAGGATGGGACATGTCATTACGATATAATATGATTTGGTAACCATCGTATCGAACCAATCCCAAACGACTGCCAATCCAGATGTAGCCATCGGAATCCTGGACAACAGTTGTCGTTTCCTCGCATGGAAGTCCGTCAATGTGTCGCCATTGGCTTTGAGCAAAAACTTGATAACGGACAATCCATAAAAGGAAAAGGGAGAGAAAGTGGAATCGTAGCTTGTTCATATCGCAAAAATAAAGAAAAAAGTTGAAAATGAGTTCAATTTTGAGCATAAAATCGGCTCAAAATGAGGGCATGAACTTATTTTGAACCTTTTTGAACTGATTCATAACCTTACTCAAGCTGGCACCACATTACTTTTGCACTCAAGATTTTGCAAAAGATCTCATCAACAAGAATAATCATTACAAACTCTTCAGACAATATGAGAAAAACATTCAACACTTTCATCATGGCATTTGTATCAACGATTCCAATAATGGGACAGGATACAGTTACCGAACTTCGTACCTTAGGACTTAGAGAACCGATAGGCATCGAAAGCACACCTACATTCAGTTGGAAAATCAACTCCGACCAACGAGGTATCAATCAAGGTACATACGAGATTTCCATCACAGACAACAACGGCAACACCGTATGGAACAGCGGGAAAAGGGAAAGCAACCGTCAAACCGATGTGCCATACGAGGGACTATCGCTTGAAAGCCGTCACAAATACAGCTGGACGGTTTCTGTAACAGACCAGAATGGCAACTCGCTTGGAGAAGGCAAGAGCTGTTTCGAAACAGGAATACTTACGCAAGAAGAATGGGCTAACTCCGACTGGATAGCAGCAAAGCGTCAACCATACAAGGCCATTGTGGAGATAACGCCCACAGACGGTTCTGTAAATGCCCGCTACGTGAGACTGAAAGTCACGGCTTCGGGTCCTCATGCTGCAAGTGACCCCAACTACGGATTTGTGCAAATAGCAGAAATGGAAATCTACAACAAGGAGGGGAAGAACGTAGCGCGCGACGCAAAGTTCACAGCCTCCAACGCTTGGGAACTGACGAACTATGGCTGGAGCATCAGATATATCAACGACGGAGTGATAACAGGTGGTAGCACGAATGGTTTCACCACCACACAAAACGTCACTTCCACCGACATCGTGGCAGATTTGGGGCAAGCTGAGGAAATCGCACGTCTT
>CACYEC010000459.1 GCA_902773225.1 uncultured Bacteroidales bacterium | reverse complement strand
TCAAGGCCTCGATGCCAGCAGCCTCTTTGGCGGAGAGAAAGTCCTGCATCTTGAGGATGCCTGAATTGAGTTTGTGAGTATTGTTGTCCCAGAAACCACGGTTAATCCAAGTCGTAAGCACTGTGTTCGCCTCGCTCCAATAAGCACCGCCATTGCCGTTCTCCTCAGGGAACCAATAATAAAGGCCTGTGACATTGTCGTGCTTGGCCAGTTCGGCGCAAAGGTCGGTAATGAACTGTCCCTGTCCTGCTGCTGTTGCTGGCCAGGTGCCGGTAGTGTTGGTGTAGGATGTGTCCCAATCGGGGAAATAGTTGTAGTAGTAGGCAGTTTCCACGATTTGCACGGGTTTGTCAGCAAACTGTGTAGCCAGGCGATTGAGGGTTTTGGAAAGTTGCTGTAAGTCGCCATGCCAGAAAGGATAGTAAGAGAGTCCGATGATGTCGTAGTCCACGGCTGCGCTTTTCATCTTGTCGTAGAAACTCGTGGTAGCATCAGTGTTGCCAGCCCTTTCGATATGGATGATGATTTTGGCGTCGGGCGTGACCTCACGCACAGCCTTGGCGGCACTGCTGAGGAAATCGGTGAAACGCTTCCAGGTGGCACTGCTGGCATTGGAATAGCATCTGTCGTTGTTGTTGCGCCAAAGCATTCCATAACTCACCTCATTGCCGATTTGCACGAAGTCGGGCTTAGCGCCATTAGCAACGAGGTATTCCAGACATCGCTTGGTGTACTTATAGAGCGAGTCCTGCAAGGCATCATTGTCTGTGTTTTTCTTCCATGAGGACGGGATGGACTGGTTGGAAGGGTCGGCCCAGGTGTCGGAATAGTGGAAATCGAGTAGGAAGTCCATGCCTGCATCCTTGATGCGACGACCGAGGTTCTTCACGTATTCTAAATCCTGCACCACCCCCGCCTTCGCCTCAACCACTGGAGGAGCGACGAACAAGCGCACACGCATGGAGTTCATCTTGCAAGTGGTTTTCATGAAGTCGAGCACGTTGCTGATTTTCCCTCCACTGGCATTGTAATATGGGGTGTTCACACTTTCATACTGTGACAACATGGAGATGTCGCCACCGAGATTATACGCATTCTGCGCCATTGCAGACAATGACAGCGTAGCCAAAATAGTAGTAAAAATTTGATTTCTCATTGTTTTTTTTATTAATTTCGTTATATCGGGATATCGGGATTTCGTTATATCGTATATTATTGATTATTGGGGATTATCGAGATGACGGTTAAGTCATGAACTGCTCTTTCTCATCTCCTTTTGACGATTTTCCGTCCGCCTTGGATGTAGATACCTGGGCGCAGGGAATGCCTGTCGGCCGGACGTCCACTGAGGTCGTAAACCGTCTGGTCATTGGCGGAACCGTTGTCGTGAACAGAACGGACATCGGTTTGTTCTTTCACCATCTTTCGGTGGCGCAAAGCGGAACGCACCGCATACCAGGCGGGTTTGCGAACCAGCCCCGAGGTATAGAGCAAGGGGTTGGAACCACTTCGCCAACTATCGTTGTCTTTGAGTCCCCATATAACCATGTTGGGGCAGTTGTCGTTGTTAAGCACGATGTCAGTGATGACGCGGTAGTTGCGCGCCTGCTCCTCAAGGTCGGTTGCCGAGGTGGAAGGAGTTCCCATATCGAGTTCGGTGATGATGCACTTCAGCCCAGCCTCACCGAAACGGCGGATGGTGTTCTCCAGGCGGACAGAATCCACATCTCCCACAGAGAAATGGCACTGCAGCCCCACGCCGTGGATAGGGATGCCGCTATTCTTCAGTCGCAAGGCGAGATTATAGAAAGCCACAGACTTTGCCTTGCCCTGCATCTCCACGTCATAGTCGTTCAGATAGAGCAATGCGTCGGGGTCAGCGCGGTGAGCAAAGACGAATGCAGAGTCGATGAAATCTTCGCCAATGGCACGCATCCACACCGACTCTCGCAAGTCGTAACTGTCAGGGTTGGTGCGCACGGTGGTCTGGTCGTCGTCCAGACATTCATTCACCACGTCCCATTCAGCGACTTTTCCCTTGTAGTGCCCCACCACCTTTGTTATGTGGTTTTTCAGTATCTCCAAGGCCTCCTCACGGCTCCAGTTCTTGTCATTCTTCTTGCCGTCGCTTGATACCCACTCGGGCAACTGTGAATGCCATGCCAAACAATGGCCTCGCATGACCAGATTGTTGCGACTGGCGAAATTGACCAGATTGTCGGCCGCACCGTAACTGAAAGCCCCGCGAGAGGGTTCAAGTGCGTCGAATTTCATCTCGTTTTCAGCCACCAGCATATTGAACTGTCCTGCCACCTCCTTGGTTTCAGCGAGTCCGGCATTGGTGATGTCGGTTTTCCAGGTCGAAAGTGCTGTGCCGATTCGCTTGTCGTTCTTCATGGCGTAGTAGCGTAGCGACAAGTGGTCGGAGGCATCGTCTATGCCGTCATCATAGAAAGCTCCCATGTGCTCTTGGTCGTCTGGGTTTTCCGGATTGTCAGGATTGTCAGGATTGTCATCATCGGACAAAGAGACGAGCCGTAGCACCAATGTGTACTTCCCCTCCTCTTCTTTCTCTTGGAGTTTCCAAGTGTAACGGCTGGTTTTCGACAAGTCGAAATGCCATTCGCCAGCACCCGATGCCTTTCCCTGTGCAGTGAGCAGTGGAAACTCATCGCCCACTTTCAAGTCGGTTGCATCATCAAGCGCGATTTCCACAATCGGCATCTTGTCGCTTGTAGTGAAGTCCTGCATCATGTTGAAGTACTTCACCAGTCCTGCCACCACCAACTGGTCGTAGTCGGAAGAAGAAGAGACCTTGAACCGCAACACTGACCCTGGTCGTACGAAGAGGTTGGCTTTCCTGGACGGAATGACAAAATTCTTGATGATCATCAAACCCGTAGCGCCGTCGCCAGGTTCGATGGTGCCATAATTATCGACAGTGCCTCCTATACTGCCAGTTCCACCCAGCACACCTTGCTCGAACACGTAGGCCACAGGCTCCGCATCGCTTGGCCTGGCCCCCAACGCACCGCGCAGTTTCTTCTTCTCGGCCTGCTCGCGGTCGTTCATCACCAGCACTCTACCATCCATCACCCTCAACGCGCCACTCAGGTAGTTCTCATTGCCTGTGATACGGTAAGTGCCCTTGCCTTCCTTGATGATGCCCAGAGGATGCGTGTCGCTGTAGTCGGGTGGAGCAATCTTTCCCGCCAGAGTGGCATCCGTGTCAAGGCATCCCAGCAGGAAATAAGCGGCACGTGTGTTCTTTTTCATATATCCGATGATTTCTGAACCAGGCTCTGTATTCAGTTCGCCGATACGGAATCCAGCCCCGTTGGTATTGGCCTCGCAGCAAATCGTCGCCCCAGCATGCAGTGTCACACGATTATTCTCCATCGACTTGTTCACCTTCCCAGACTTCACAGCCTCCTCCACGCTCTCAGGTGAAAAAGCCTTGCCGCCATGAGCCATCACCACCCCGTAGAATCCCGCCGAAGGAGCGTTCTCCCGGTAAGGATAGATATGTATGTCGCCCTTGAAGTTCGTCCAGTTGGGCCAACTGGCACCTTTTGCCGTTCCGAGATAGCAACGCTCGCCACCAGCGCGCAGGTTAAGTGTCCCTCCGCCTATGATGGTGGAACTGAAATAGCAATAACGCGCCATCAACACATCGGTAGTCTTACCAGCAGGCAGAGAAATGGATTTGTCGTAACTCACATAGTTTGACGAGGTGTTGTTGCCGCTGATATCTATCGTGTTGTCCTGCGCAAACACGGGCTTCAACAGTGAAACCATAAAGATGATTAAAACAGATTTCTTCATTTTCATTAGTTTTTCGTTATATCGTTATAACGTTACTACGTCATTTCGAATCATAAAAATTAGTCCTTTTTCTCCATATTTCTTGGATGATGGCTGATGATTTCCTCCCTTAGGCGGGCGGTGGTGATGTGGGTGTAAATCTCGGTGGTGGCTATCGACTCATGGCCGAGCATGGCTTGTATGGCCCTGAGGTTCGCTCCTCCGTCGAGCAATGCGGTGGCGAAACTGTGGCGGAAAGTATGTGGGCTCACCGTCTTCTCGATGCCAGCCAATGCCACCAATTCCTTGATGAGATGGAACACCATTATCCTCGAGAGGTTTTTCTTCCTCAATTTGCTCACAAACACATAGTCCTCGTATCCAGGCTTGATATCGATATGGCAACGGTCGGTGAAATAGAGTTCCAGTTCATGTATGGCCTTCCGCGAGATAGGTACCAGTCGTTGCTTGTTTCCCTTGCCTACTACACGGATGAACTGCTCATCAAGGTACAGGTCGGAGATGCGCAAGGCGCAGAGTTCGCTCACACGCAGGCCACAACTGAAAAGGACCTCGATGATGGCCTTGTTGCGTTGTCCTTCGCTACTGCTGAGGTCAATCACTGATTCTATGCTGTCCACTTCCTCAACGGTGAGCACGTCGGGAAGGTGGCGCGACTTGTTGGGGAACTCCAGCAATTCCGTGGGGTCGTTCTCCATATAACCGTCAACCACCAGGAAATGATAGAAACTCCTCACGCCTGAGAGAATCCTGGACAAGGAGGAAGGGAGAATGCCGATATCGATGAGCGATGCCGAAAACTGGTGGAGGTGTTCAAGGGCCACATCAAGAGGATGCACCCCCCCAGAATCAAGGAAACCGAGAAACTTGCCCAGGTCGCGCTCGTAAGCGTCAAGGGTGTTGTCGGAGAACCCTTTTTCCAGTTTCAGGTAGATATGATACTTCTGCAGCATCTTTTTTACGTCAGCAGAGCGTTTGTTTTCGGCTTTATCCATCTTTTTTCAATTAAAAATCATAACTTTGCCGACAATTGGCGGATGACACACACCTCCGTGCCCATTTTCAGGGCAAAGTTACTGACTTTTCACATCATTTCCAAAACACGGCGCACAGATTTATGAGAATACAGATTATCAACGGACCCAATATCAACCTGCTGGGTAAACGCGAACCAGGCATCTACGGTTCAAGAGGATTCCTCGACTACTACGACGAACTCCAAGAGCGTTATCCCCAGGTGGAGTTCCAATACTACCAGTCGAACATCGAGGGAGAGTTAATCAACAAGATTCACGAGGTTGGGTTCGATTATGACGGCATTATTCTCAACGCCGGTGCCTACACCCATACATCGGTGGCCCTTCAGGATGCGCTGAGGGCAGTCACTGCACCGACGATAGAAGTACATATCTCCAATGTGCACAAGAGGGAGGAGTTCCGACACAAGTCGTTCATTTCTTGTGCATGTGTGGGTGTGATTTGCGGTTTCGGACTCGACTCCTACCGTTTGGCTGTGGAAGCGTTACTGAACAGGAATCATGACTGAATCAGAACGGATTGACGACTATATCGCCAGTCATATCGACCCTGAGAGCGACTACTTGCACCGTCTCTACCGACAAACCAACCTGCAACTGCTCTACCCCAGAATGGCTTCGGGACACCTGCAAGGCAGGTTGCTGAAGATGATTGTGGAAATGATACGTCCTCGGCTCGTGCTTGAAATAGGCACCTACAGCGGATACAGCGGACTATGCATCGCCGAAGGACTGGAGGCGGGAGCCATGCTCCATACCTTCGAAGTCAACGACGAGCAGGAGGTATTTACCCGCCCCTGGTTCGAGAACTCACCCTATGCCGATAAAATCACCTTCCATATCGGCGATGCGCTGCAAGAGGTGCCACGTCTCGGACTGCAGTTCGACCTTGCGTTCATCGATGCGGACAAACGCAAGTACACGGACTACTACAACATGGTGATGCCGCACCTACGCCCTGGAGGATTCATCCTCGCCGACAACACACTGTGGGACGGTCATGTGATAGAACAGACACCTGTGAGAGATGCGCAAACACAGGGTATCATGGACTTCAACGACCTGGTGGCAAGGGACAAGAGTGTGGAGAAGGTGATACTGCCCTTACGTGACGGACTCACCATCATCAGAAAGAAAACAAATCAAGAATGAAACACCAGCGGCGACAGCACAAGCCGCGACCAACAACATTTTTATGGAAACAACAAGACAACAGAAAATAGCAAGACTGATACAAAAAGACCTGAGCAACATCTTCCAGACCGAGACGAGGCAGATGCGCGGGGTGCTGGTGTCGGTGAGCGCGGTGCGAATCAGCAGCGACCTCAGCGTAGCCAAGGCCTATCTCAGCATCTTCCCTTCCTCAAGGGCAGAGGAAATCATCAACAATGTCAATGCCAATGCCAGCAGACTGCGCTACACCCTTGGCACACTTGAACGTCACCAACTCAGAATCATCCCCGAACTGAAGTTCTTCATCGACGACTCTCTCGACTATGTGGAGAACATAGACCGACTGCTCAAGGAGGACGGCATCACCGGTAATCCTGCACCAGAAGGGAATCCGCAGGATGAGGATGCTGAGGACGCCTCCACAGAAGAGGACAGTTCTGACGCTTCGGACTCCACCACCGATTGATGATAAGATATCTGCCTTGAGGCCGTGAGTCTGAAAAGCCATTAGCCCTGAGGCCGTTTGCCCGGTTTCCCAAGTCTGGAGTAATCCCCGAAAAAACGAACCGCCCCATGTCTTTCCCTTTCTACATCGCGAGAAGATACATCCTTTCCAAGAAATCCCACCATGCCATCAACATCATCACTGGCATTTCGGTGGGTGGGGTAGCTATTGCCACTGCCGCCATGATCTGCATCCTGTCTGTGTTCAACGGATTCCAGGACATGGTGGCAAAACTTTTCACTGACTTCGACCCCCAAATCAAGGTCACACCCGCTGAGGGCAAGTACATGGCTGCCGATGAGGAGGAACTCATGCTACTTAAACGCGACCCCGGCATCAAGGTGTATACCGAAACCATCGAGGACAACGCCCTGCTCATGCTGGGCAAGCACCAGACAATGGTCACCATCAAGGGAGTGGATGACAACTTCCAGTTACTGACCAACATCAATGATATACTGTTCGGGTCTGGTGTATTCCAACTGCATATCGATGTCATCGACTATTGCATCCCTGGAAAAGGGGTGCTGAACCGACTTGGTCTGCCCAATGCGGAATTCGACGTGCCCATGCAGATTTACGCCCCCATGAAAGGAGAGCGCATTGACATGGTGACACCAGAGGAAAGTTTCAACAAGGAGGAGTTGTACTCCGCCAAACTCGCCTTCCAAGTGAAACAAGGCAAATACGACGCCAACTACGTCATCACATCCCTGTCCTTCGCACGCAAATTGTTTGAGCGGCAAGGCTATATCACGGCTGTGGAACTGCGCGTTAATCCTGGCACCGACATTAACCAGATGAAAGCGTCGATTAAACGCAAACT
Organism: uncultured Bacteroidales bacterium; assembly: GCA_902773225.1. Classification (GTDB taxonomy): domain Bacteria; phylum Bacteroidota; class Bacteroidia; order Bacteroidales; family Bacteroidaceae; genus RUG11857. The sequence continues at coordinate 3,305 of CACYEC010000459.1, read as the reverse complement.
GGGCGACAAGTACGTGGTGAAAGACCGGTATGAACAGCAAGAGGACACCTTCAAGATTATGAAGATAGAGAAACTCATCTCCTACATCTTCCTCACCTTCATTATGATGATAGCCTGTTTCAATGTCGTCGGGTCGCTGTCGATGCTCATCATCGACAAACGCGACGACATACACACCCTCCACAACCTCGGTGCCACCAACAAGCAAATCTCAAGCATCTTCATGCTTGAAGGCAGACTCATCTCCGCCCTTGGCGCCGTCATAGGCATCGCTATCGGACTGTTGCTATGCTGGCTACAGGACACCTTCGGACTCATACAGTTCGGTGCAGACAACAGCGAGAACTTCATCATCAACGCCTATCCCGTTAGCGTGCATTTCTGGGATGTGGTGCTGGTGTTCCTCACTGTGATTGCGGTGGGCTTTATCGCAGTCTGGTATCCTGTGAAACGACTCAGCCGAATCAACAACGAGAAGAATTGATACAATGAAGAGATTAAAAAAACTATAAAATATCAGAAAACTATGACTAAGAAACCATTCATCATGCTCCCTGCGCTCGTGGCTATCTTGCTTACCGGTTGCAGCAAAATGGGCAAGTTCAGAAGCGAGAACTTCACCGTTACTCCCACTCCGCTGGAATACACCAATGGAGAGGTACCTGCCACCATCAGTGTCAACATTCCCGAGAAATTCTTCAACAAGAAGGCCATAGTGACTTGCACCCCCGTGCTGAGATGGAACGAGGGAAGTGCCACAGGCAGCAGCGCTACATTCCAAGGCGAGAAGGTGCAAGCCAACAACCAGATTATTTCCTATAAGCATGGTGGTAGGGCTACTCTGCGCACAGCATTCGAATATGCCAAGGGTATGGAGAACAGCGACCTCTACATGACCTTCAAAGGTTACAAGGGACGCAAGCCTTTCTTTATTCCCGAAGTCAAGATAGGTTATGGCGTAAACTGCACGTCCAACCTCGTGGCCTACACCGTCAGGAATTCCACTAACGGCATAGCCAAGGACAATTTCCAAAGGGCTATCAACCAAAAGCAGGCCGCTACGATCAAGTTCCTCATCGCCCAGTCGAATATCCGCGGAAGCGAACTCAACAGCCAGAACATCAAGGATTTCATCGCGACATTACGCAACATCAAGAACGATGAAGAGAGTCTGGTGCTCAATGGTATCGAGGTTTCGGCATACGCCTCACCCGATGGTGGCTACAACTTCAACGAGAAACTGGCAGACCGACGCGGACAAACAGCCGTTCAATATGTGAAATCACAACTCAAGAGCAACCAACTCGACACCAGTATCGACTCCAAATACACTGCCGAAGACTGGGAAGGCTTCCAGGAACTGGTGTCTCAGTCCAACATCCAGGACAAGGACCTCATTTTGCGCGTCCTGTCGATGTACAACGACCCCGAACAGCGAGAAAGGGAGATACAGAATATCTCACATGTCTATGGCGAACTCGCAGAGGCAGTGCTGCCAGAATTGAGACGCGCCCGCATGGTCATCAATTACGATGTGGTGGGCCGAACCGACGAACAGATCAAGGAGACATTCAAGACTTCTCCTGAGTCTCTGAGCGTGGAAGAGCTCGTCTATTACGGCAACTTGATAGCCGAAGATATCAACGAGCGTCAGGATGTGTATGAGAAAACCATACAACTGTACCCTGATGACTACCGCGCCTACAACAATCTCGCTGAGATAGCCATGCAAAACCATCAGATGCAAAGGGCTGAGAGTTACCTGAACCAAGCTGTGTCGAAGAATCCTAACGCTCCCGAGCCTAATGTGAACCTCGGTACCCTCAGGTTGATGAACAACGATGTCAAAGGCGCAGAGGAATACTTCGCCAAGGGTGCTGGCTCCAACAACATCAACGAGGCCATGGGTAACCTTTACATCGCACAGGGACAGTACAGCAAGGCCGCTCAGGTGTTCAACGGCATCAACAACAACTCTGCCGCACTTGCACAGATACTCTCGAAAGACTATGCCGCAGCCGCCACCACACTTGCCAACATCAAGAACGCTGACGCCACCACCAGTTATCTCAAGGCCATTCTCGCTGCCCGGCAGAACGACAAGGACAACATCGCCAACAACCTCAGAGAGGCCATCATGGAGGACGACACCTTCGCTAAGCGAGTTCGGAACGACTTGGAGTTCAGTAAGTACGCCACAATAGTATCTGCAGTGGTGAGATAATACAGCAAACGGTATGAGAACTCTTCGATATATCCCGATATGGGTTTCCCTCTGCCTGATAGCCACCGGATGCGGACCCGACAGCCACTCTTTCCGTATGAACGGCAGCATCAATGGCATGAGTGGAGGCGACCTCTTCATCTATAACCTCGACGATGAGAACGGGCGGCTCGACACCATACACATCAAGGACGGAGAGTTCAGGTATGCCGGAGCCATATCGCAGCCCACTATCTACACCATCGTCTTCCCCAACGCACTCGAACAAGACATCGTGGTGCAAGGGGGAGACGAAATCACCTACAAGGCCAAGGCCAACGACCTGAGAAACTTCGAGGTGGGAGGAAACGAGGAGAACGAAATCCTCAATACCTTCCGCCGCGAAACCAAAGGCGTGAACAAAGACAAAGAGAAGGCAATAGCCAAGGATTTCATCAACATGCACCCCTCATCGCTGGCCGCTATCGCTCTCTTTAGCCGCTTCTTCGTCAACGACGACATCGAAAGCCAAGACTGCAAGACCCTGTTGCAAACCTTGATGAAACAACAGCCGAAAAACACCTATCTGATGAAAATCAGTGGCGAGCAGAAGAAACTGCAGGCAGGAAAGACGGGAACCGAGGTACCTCAACTCGCACTCGAAACCAAGAAAGGCAAAAAAGTGGATATCAAGGACAAAAGCAAGCCATGGACTCTGGTTTTCTTTTGGGCCACATGGCACAGCAATGGGTACGAGTTCCTCAATTCAGCCAGATCCATAGCCCGCGATAACGAGGACAAACTGCATTGCGTAGGTATCTCGCTCGACAGTCAAATCTACCAGTGGGAAGGAGTGATAAAACCCGACTCGCTCATCATCGACCATTGCTGCGACGGCATGGCATGGGAAACGAAAGCGGTACAGGAATTAGGTGTCACCACCTTACCTATGTTCTTTCTCATCGACTCCAACCACAAGATTGTGGCAAGTGGCTCCACCAAAGAGGATATGACCGACGAGGTAAGGAAAAAAGTGAAGTAACAAGAACCAAAACCATAAAAACACCATGCTCATCAAAGTTGCGACCGCCACACTCGAAGG